>WJIU01000042.1 GCA_014730115.1 Microcaldota archaeon | reverse complement strand
CATATTTTCCACTTTCTGCCGGTTGCTTCCGGAATTGAAGCGCTGTGCCAGACCCCTCAGTTCGCTGTTCAGCTCAAAGGGATTTGTCTGTTCCTGGTAAGCCGGCCTTCTGGCCTGTTTTCCGGGCCTTGCCTGGGCGGCTGTGATTATGCTTTCGGAAACAGGGCTGCAAAATGCCAGTGCGACACCGAGGCCAAGAGCAGCGGCAGTCCTCTTAAATCTTGCAGGCTTTTTCTGTTCCTTTCTCTGCCTGGATGAATATTTCAGATTCTTCATGAGGTAGTAAGTGATACAAAGTGTTTTAATATTCTACTGTGACTGGAAAAAATACGTTAAAAAGACTTAGGAAGGAAATGATACTTGTCTTATTATTAGAGGTATTCCCAATGTACGACCACCGTAAAACAGAAAAGGAAGTGCTGGAGTTCTGGAAAAAGAACGGCATATTCTACAAATCCAGAAAGAAGAACGAGGGAAACGAGACCTTTTATTTCTGCGACGGCCCCCCTTATGCAACCGGACAGATCCACCCCGGGACCGGCTGGAACAAGACTCTGAAGGATGCCTACTGCCGCTACCACCGGGGCTGCGGAAGGGATGTGAGGGTCCAGGCCGGCTACGACACCCACGGCCTGCCAATCGAGGTCAAGGTGGAGCAGGAGCTGAAGTTCAGGAACAAGGGAGACATAGAGAAATACGGAATAGAGAAGTTTATCGAGAAATGCAAAAAATTCGCAACAAAATATGTGGACGTGATGGGGGGGCAGTTCCTTTCCCTGGGCGTGTGGATGGATTTTGACAATCCATACATCACTTATTATGACGATTATATCAACTCATCCTGGAGAACCCTTAAGATGGCCCATGAGAAGGGCCTGATGACCGAGGGAGTGTATGTGCTTCCCTACTGCTATCGCTGTGAGACTACGATGGCAAACTATGAGCTTGAGTATGACGAGGAGTCCGACCCAAGCATTTTTGTCAAGTATCCTGTGAAGGGAAAGGATAATGAGCACCTCATTATATGGACAACCACCCCCTGGACACTGGTATCCAACATGGCGGTGATGGCTCACCCTATGTATGACTATGTGAAGGTCCAGGTTGATGATGAGGTGTGGATACTCGCCAAAGAGAGGCTGGACTACCTTATGGAGCTGACCGGCAAAAGCGCAACCGTGCTTGAGGAAATGCCTGGCCGCAAACTAAAGGATCTGGAATACCTCCACCCATTCCAGGACATAATCAAAAAGGAATACAACCGCAGAGTGGTGATGAGTGATGAGTATGTCACCCTGGAGGAGGGTACCGGGCTGGTGCATACTGCTCCGGGCCATGGGCCGGAAGACTTTATCATAGGAAAAAGATACGATATAGAGGCGTTCTCGCCGGTGGATGAAAAGGGCAGATACACAGAGGAGGCCGGGGAGCTGGCAGGCAAAAATGTCCGGGAGGCCAATTCCGAAATTATAGAAATACTGAAGAACAACAACACCATGGTATATGAAACGCGAATAAGGCACCGCTATCCCCACTGCTGGAGATGCAAAACGCCCTTGATTTTCCTGACCACCAAGCAGTGGTTTATCATGGTTTCAAAAATCAAGGACCAGATGGAAAATGAAATAGACAAAACTGAATGGCATCCGTCTTTTGCAAAAGACCGGTTCAGGGAGTTTGTTTCCAATGCACCTGACTGGTGCATATCCAGGCAGAGGTTCTGGGGGATACCCCTCCCTATCTGGAGATGCGAAAAATGCAACGAGATAAGAGTGGTAGGCTCCAGGGAAGAAATACCTGAGGTAAAGGAGCTTCACAGGCCCTATATAGATGATGTGGTGTTTGACTGCGCCTGCGGTGGCAAAATGAAGAGGGTCCCCGATGTCCTGGACGTGTGGTTTGACTCCGGGAATGCAGTCTGGGCACCCCTTGCTCCGGAAGAAACCAGAAAATTCGGCGAAAGGGCAGACCTTATCATTGAAGGCCAGGACCAGATAAGGGGGTGGTTCTATTCTCTTCTCGGCTCGGGTGTGGTGCGCAGCGGGGAATGCCCCTACAAGAGGCTTCTCATGCACGGGTTCTTTGTGGACGAGCACGGGGAAAAAATGAGCAAGTCAGTGGGCAATTTCGTTCCTCTGGAAGAGATTCTTGACAAATACGGTGCAGACAGCTTCCGGCTCTGGGGCATGAGCAATACTGTCTGGGACGAACTCAAGTTCAGCTGGGAGGAGCTGAAGAAAGCAAGGTCTGACCTGAATATCGTCTACAATATGGTCTCTTTCCTGGAAAGGTTTTACACGTCCAGCAAGATTCAGGAGGCCGACCTGTCTGCCACCGACAAATGGATGATAAGCAGGCTTAACTCCACCATTAAGGCTTTTCGGGAGCATTTTGATTCTTATGAGCTGAACCGGGCCTCCAAGGCAATCAGAAAGCTGATTGTAGATGACCTGAGCAGGTTCTATATGAAGATTGCCAAGGACCGCATTTCCAGGCAGGACAACGCCGCCGGGGCGCTGTGGACCATCTACCGGGTTGTTCTTCTTTCCCTTAGAATGCTGGGGGTTCTGAGCCCGATGCTGGGTGAGCACCTCTATCAAAAGTTTTTCCGAAAATACGAAGAGCCGGAGTCTCTCTTCCTGATGCCCATTCCTGATGCAGACGAATCGGCAGTGGATGCGCTTTCGGAAAAGCACATGGAAACAGTGGCGGAGGTGGTTTCCACTGCAATGCTGGCAAGGCAGGAGGCCGGCATCAAGGTCAGGTGGCCAATCCGGACACTGTATGTGGAGACCAAGTCCCACGAGGCAGCCGATGCACTCAAGGCATTTGAGCCAATCCTTCTTTCCCTGGTGAATGTAAAAGGGCTGGAAGCTGTGGCTGAAAAGCCCCATGGAGAGCTGGCGGGGCAGGAATTCTCCAAGGGAATGGTTTATGTTGATAAAAGACTGGATGAAGAGCTGTATGAGGAAGGTATGCTCAACGAGATAAAACGCAGGGTCCAGATGATGAGAAAGGAGTCCAATCTTGTGGAAAAGGACCAGGTTAAGCTGACCGTGAACGCCGAGAAGGAGATTGAGGGCATCCTTAAAGAAAAGGAAGACGAGCTTAAAACCCAGGTCAATGCAGCTTCTCTGAAATATGAAGTAAGCAAAAAAATGAGGGAATTCAAGATTGACGGAAGGCTGGTGAAGCTTTCAATCGAAAAGGTCTAGTTCTCGCTCTTGTAGGCCTTTCTTTTTTCCAGGTCGCTCCAGCAGCTCTTGCATATATATCTCTTGCCCACCTTCTTTCTTTTGGAAGATTTCAGGCAGTTCTCACAAACCTTTTTCTGGCAGTAATCACATTCATAGAGCTTTGCGGTCTGTGCGCCGCATCTTTGACATGTCTGTATGGCCATGAGTATCACTTCAATATAAACTAGTGAATGGATTATTGATAGCGAAAGCTATTTAATAGATATCTTGTGAATCCAATCCATGAGAGGCCAGGCTTCTGTAGAATACCTTATGACCTACGGATGGGCAATATTCGCCCTTCTGCTCGTTCTTGCTGCACTGCTCACATCAGGAATACTGTCGCCGAACTTCCTGGTGTCTGAGGAATGCAATCTCGGAACCAATCTGCAGTGCAGGTTCGTCTCTCCTATTTACAACGAGGGTGGAAGCACAACCCTCGCCCTGGAGGTCTTCAACGGGTTCCCCTATCCAATCAGGATAGAGGAATTCCAGCTGGAGACCGAAGATGGTACCCGTTCATTTTCCGGCTTCCAGTCTGGTGCTGAGCTTTTGAGCGGGGAGACCGAAGTGTTCCAGGGCCAGCTTTCCGGAGACCCTGTTCCTGAAAACACAATCGGCAGGTTTTCTGCCAATGTCACCTACCGGGTATGCGCTCCTGAGCT
>WJIU01000011.1 GCA_014730115.1 Microcaldota archaeon | reverse complement strand
CACGACTACCTTTGCTGCTGGGGCACCATCATCGTCCACCAAAGTGGTGGAACCAAAAGTAAGCCCGGCAAAGGCGGCTGAGCCTGCCAGGATTGTTGCCCCTGCAACAACTGCTCCGATTTTCCTGAAGTTTATTTTCATATGGTCACCTAAACCAAAAAGCCTCTATGAGTAAATTAAAAAGCTTTGCGGACAACAACTAGTTTGTACAGAGACAAGAACCGGTACTTTATTCTGGTTTTAAAGCACCTCTAATGTATGAAAAAGCTGAATTTTCAGAGGTTTTGAAATGGAAAAAAGAGTTGTATTACCTGGAGAAAAGATAGCAGATGGCAGGGCAAAAATACCCCACACTTTCTTTGACGGGGAAGCCACCTATGCTGAGGTTATAGGAACCCTTGACGAGGAAGGGAGGTACATTGCCCTGGAATCGGCATACCGCCCTTCAGTGGGGGATACTATTATAGGCATAGTTACCAACATCAGAAGAGCAGGCTACCTTGTTGACCTCAACCTTCCGCAGGAGGGCCTTATTGTAGGCCGGGACGTAAAAGTCAAGCTCCAGCGCGGAGACATTGTAATGTGCAGGGTAAAAATGGTAACTGAAGTAGGGGACACCGAGCTTGGGGAAGTCAGAAGGCTCCCCAGGGGGAAGGTAGTGGATTTCCCGCCTTCCAAGACTCCACGGCTGATTGGAAGGAAAAGCAGCATGCTCAACCTGCTGAGGGAGCATGCAGAAGGAGATGTGATGGTAGGCAACAACGGATATGTCTGGATAAGCGAAAAAAGCAATATCCCGCTTGTTCTGAAGGCAATCAGTTTAGTCAAGCAGAAGGCCCACCGCTCCGGACTTACGGACGAGATGGCTGAGATGCTAAAAAAGGAAACACAGGGTTGAAACAATGGCAAAAGAAAAAGTTCAGCTTATTGTTGACGGAAAAAGGATAGACGGAAGAACGCCGGAGGAAACCAGGTCCATTCGCATAGAGGCCGGCATCCTCAATGAGGCTGACGGCTCGGCTTATATAGAGTGGGGCGGAAACAAGATAATCTGCGGGGTTTACGGACCCAGGGAATGCATTCCCAGGCACGAGGCAAGCCCTTACCGCTCAATTGTGAAATGCAGGTACATGATGTCTCCGTTCGCTTCCCTGGAAGAGCACGGAAGAAGCGGGCCTTCCCGGAGAAGCACCGAGCTTTCCAAGGTAATCAGGGAAACATTTGAGAACCTGATAATCTCTGAAAGGTTCCCGAACACCCAGATTGACATTTTCATTGATGTCCTGCAGGCAAGCGGAGGCACGAGGACTGCCTCAGTCACTGCAGCCGCAGTGGCACTGGTGAACGCAGGCATTCCGATGAAGGATGTTGTTTCATCAGTTGCAGTAGGGAAAGCAGGGGACGAGCTCATAGTGGACCTGAACAAGGAGGAAGACAACCAGGGCCAGTCAGACGTCCCAATTGCAATGTCCCACCAGGACAGGAAGATTTTGCTTTTGCAGATGGACGGCCTTCTCACCAGGGACGAAATCGCAAAAATGGTGGAGATGGCAGAGAAGACCTGCGACAACATCTATGATATGCAGAGCGCTGCCCTCAAGAAGATTTACGAAAAGGGTGAAGATGAAAATATCGAGTGGTGATAATTATGGGAGAAGAAACAAAAGACATAATATTGTCCTATATAAGACGGGATGTAATGGAAAGCACCCTGGAAAAGGGTGTACGGTTTGACGGAAGGGGTTTTGATGACTACCGCAAAGCCAGGGTGCAGAAATCAGTAATAAAAACCGCGGAAGGCTCTGCACTGGCCCAGATAGGGAACACCAAGGTGCTTGCTGCAGTGAAATTTGATACCCTGACCCCGTTTCCGGACCGGCCTAATGAGGGCGTCATGATTACCAATTCCGAGCACCTGCCCACCGCATCGCCAACATTCGAGCCGGGCCCCCCCAGAGAGAATTCCATTGAGATGGCCAGGGTTGTTGACCGTGCGATAAGGAGCGCAGAATGCATTGATGTCAAATCATTCTTTATCGAGGAGGACAAGGTCCTGGGCCTTTTCCTTGACCTTTATGTGCTCGACCACACCGGGAACTACACCGATACCGCAAACCTGGCAGCCACCGCTGCCCTGACCAATACACAGATACCAAAGGTTGAGGATGGAAAAATTGTAAGGGGGGAGTACGCCGGCCCATTGAAGATGGATGTGCTCCCGGTTTCCACTACCATGGTAAAGATAAACGGCGTCTGGCTGGTCGACCCCATAAGGGACGAGGAAAACGTGGCAGAGACCGCGCTCACCATAGGGACAACCGAGAAGCACGTCTGCTCAATGCAGAAGGATGAAGGCTCCCTTACCAAGGACGAGCTACTGAACAATATAGACATAGCATTTAAAAGCGGAAACCAGCTAAGAAATATCATAAAGGGGTAGTATAAATGCGCAGTTCAAAGTATGGTGCCTCAAACCGGAAGCTCTATGACAAGGCAATCCAGGCAAAAAAAACCCGCTACGAGTGCCCCAAATGCAGGAAGTTCAAGCTGGTGCGCAAGGGCAATGCACTCTGGATTTGCGGGTCCTGCAAAACAAAGTTTGCAGGGGGGGCATATACGTTTGGGAGCGAGGCCGGCCAGATTTCCAAGCGTCTCATTTCAGAGTATGTGCAGAGTTCTTGACAGGTGGTTATATGGGAGAATACAAAGACCTGAAAACCGGAGCAAAGGTAACGGTCGGGGACAAGTTCGCGTTTCCAAGCACCGGTGCCAAAATCCTGATTAAAGCAAGGCCCCCTATTGCCAAAGAGGTAAAGACTGACTAATGTATAGCACCAGCCGGTACGCCTCCAAGGAAACCAGGGAACTTGCAAAAAAACTGGCCAGGGAGAACCGGGAAAGCTACATTAGCAGGGGCAAGCACACCATCGCCCAGCTTGCCGAGATTGCAAGAAAGAAAGGCGAAGAAAGGGTGCATATTGTCGAGGAAAAAAGCGGCAGGGCAGCCCTTGTAGCCACAATCAAGGTGGATGAGCTCGGCAGATGGGGCTGGTCCGGTGAGGAAAAGGTGAATGAATGAAAAGTGCGCCCCTGAAATGTCTTCTGGAAAGCTCTTATGATACAAAGGAAGAGCTGGAAGCTGCAGAAAAGGCAGTTTCCCACGAAGGGCACACAGGCGGCCGTGCTGAAGCGGAAGTTTCAAAAAAGGGGAATGTCCTTTTAATAGAGATACAGGCAAAGGATGTTGTTGCCCTGAGGGCAACCGCAAATGCTTATCTGAGGGCATTGCAGGTATTTGAATCTTTGGAAGAGGTGCAAAAATGACAAACGAGGATTTAAACAAGAACCTGATGGAATACGAGAACCTGGAAAAACAGCTGGAAGTCGTGCTTATACAGAAACACCAGCTCCAGGTGCAGCTGAATGAGGTAAAGAATGCAATGGAAGAGCTGAAAAAGGCAAAAGGCGAAGTGTACCGCTCGGTCGGTTCCATTACCATCGCGACCACAAAGGAAGAAGCGGAAAAGGACCTCAAAGAGAAGCAGGAGCTTCTCCAGGTAAAGCTTAACGCACTTGAGAAACAGGAGGAAAAGCTCCGGGGAACGGTAATGGACACCCAGAAACAGCTGCAGGAGAGAATGAAGGATTATGGAAAATCAGGAGGGGCTTCGTAAGACATTTGAGGCCTTTCTTTCGAAATACCGCGAAAGCAGGATTGCAATTGCCACCCACAGCAGGGCAGACGCTGATGCTATTTCCTCGGCATTTGCAATGAGCAAAATACTTCCAAACAGCGTAATCTGCACCTCGGAAGAGATGAGGGAGGGGGCAAAAATGCTCGCCGAGCGCTTCAGCATGGAAGTTTCAGAGCCTGCCTCCCTGGACAAAAAAGAATTTGACGGCATGGTTGCAGTTGATACCGGCACATACACCCTTCTTCCGGATGCCAGGGGCTGGGATATACTGTGCATAATAGACCACCACCAGGCAGAAGGAAGGGACATGAAGGCAGAGTTTGAGATAATCGATGACAAATCTCCTTCCACTGCGGAAATGATTGCCGCCCTTTATCCTGAAACTGACAGGGAAGCTGCCTTTGCCCTTGCCGTAGGCATAATTGCCGATGCGGCAAGATTCAAGTCTGCCAGAAAGGAGAGTTTTTCCATCCTGGCAGAACTCATGGAAAAGGCTGATGCCGAATATGCGGAGCTGCTGGAATATGCAGAGCCCGAGCCAAGCGGTGATGCCAAGATGGCAATGCTCAAGGCGATGAGCAGGGTAAAATATGTTTACTCGGGAGGATACATCATTGCGACCAGCGAAGTCGGCAGCAATGAGAGCAGTGCCGCGTCCCTGCTGGCCGAAGCCGCAGACGTTGCATTTGTGGCCAGCTGGAGAGACCGGGAGCGGGAGACAAGGATATCGGCAAGGGCCGGAAAGCATGTCAGGGTTCCCCTCAACAAGGTGCTTTCGGAAGTGGGAAATGCCTTCGGAGGGGCAGGCGGCGGGCATCCCAAGGCTGCGGGCGCCTCATCCAAGGAGCACACAGAAGAAACCCTTGAGAAATGCGTGGAAGTCTTTGTCAGGATGGCGGAGCAATAGTCTGCTCCCTTTTCGGGCCCACTGAAACTGTTTTTATCGGGACTCCCAGCTTATTCTGCAAGAATCCGATGTAATCCGCTGCTTCCTGCGGAAGCCCTTCCATGGTCCTGCATCCAGAAATGTCTTTTTTCCATCCCTTCAGGTTTTCATAGACCGGCACTGCCCGGGCAAGCTTTTCAGGCTGAAGGGGGAAATCGCTGATGCCGGAGCCGTCAAGCTGGTAAGAGGTACATACTTTTATCTCATCCAGCCCGGAAAGCACGTCGAGCTTGGTGAGGGCGGTCTCGGTAACTCCGTTGACCATGCAGGCGAATTTCAGGACAACCAGGTCCAGCCATCCGCACCTCCGGGGCCTGCCGGTGGTAGTTCCGAATTCGTTTCCTGCAGTCCGGAGTGCATTCCCTTCTTTTCCCTGCAGTTCAGTGGGGAAGGGCCCTTTGCCGACCCTGGTGGTGTATGCCTTGGCAATTCCTACTATTCGGTCGATGCTGTTCGGAGGGATTCCGGTGCCGGTACATGCAGCTCCAGCGGTGGCATTGGAAGACGTCACATAGGGGAATGTCCCGTGGTCAATGTCCAGCATGGTGCCCTGGGCACCTTCAAGCAGAATATTCTTTTTATCCCGGACTGCCCTGTTCAGCATGAACTGGGTATCTGCTATATATGGGACAAGTTTCCTGGAAGCTTGCAGCATGGTGTCAATCACTTCTTTGGCATCGAATTCTGGGATGCCAAAGGCGCTGAAGAGAGTTTTCTCGTGGCTTGCAATTGTTTCAATCTTTTTTCTAAGCTCCTCTTCAGGAAGAAGAAGGTCGCAGGCCCTCAGTGCAAAGGTCCTGGAAGCCTTGTCGGAATATGCAGGGCCGATGCCCTTTTTTGTTGTTCCAATCTTTTTGGAGGCGAATGTGCCGTCCATGAGCTGGTGCCACTTCATGATGAGGTGGGCATCAGAACTCAGCAGGAATTTTGCCAGGGAATAGTTCCTTTTTTCCACTTCATCTATTTCCCGGCCAAGGGTCTCCGGGTTCACCACCAGCCCGTTCCCTATAACCTTGAATTTTTCAGGATAGAATATCCCGGAAGGAAGAAGATGGAGCTTGAATTCCTCATTCCCTTTGATTACGGTATGTCCGGCGTTGTCCCCGCCGTTGAAGCGCACAATGTAATCATAATCCCTGGCGAAAAGGTCCACAATCTTGCCTTTTCCCTCGTCCCCCCACTGGAGTCCAACAATAAGAGCAACAGCCATGCTGAAAAAAGGATGCAAAGGGAATAAAAGCTGTTTGCTCAGGATTTGGCAATATCCAGTACTGCCTCGTTGTCTGCCGCCGCGAGCAGCAGGTAGGAATACCCCTGAGACATTGTAACCGAAAATGCATAGGTAAGGTTAACGCCCCTGTCCGAGATTTTCTTCACGGTGTCTGCCATTGCCCCCGGCTTGTTCTCCATCCTGATAAGAACCACTTCCTTGGTCTTGTATGGCAGATTCATCTCCACCAGCTTGACCTTTGCCTTTTCAATGTCTGATTTCTCAACAACCAGGTGAGTGTTGATATCCCGGTTCTCCGGCGGGAGCATCAGCGGTTTGACCCCCGCCTCTTCCATTTCTGATGCAATTCTGGATATTTCTTCAAAAGTAGGTTTTTCAAAAAACAGTTCCACAACAAGCCTGTCCTCATCCATATTACCACCTGTACAAGATATGATGGCTCGACAGATTAAAAAACGAATGCATGGGCAAGAATTTAATATTGAATCCCCCAATATTTAATCAAAGTCCAGAGCAGGGTCAGCCACGCTTGCTCATTCATCCCCCAAAGGATGGGCTTATTGTGATTGCCCTGCGGACAAATTTCTATTTTTAATGATAAAAAAGCGCTGAGGGCAGGATTTGAACCTGCAATCCCGGAGGGACCGGTTTTCAGGCCATCTGAACGGCGAGCCGTTCACAAGAATGGCTTCAAGACCGGCGCACTACCAGATTTCACGCCCGGCGTGACACTCCTGAACGAAGCGTCACAGGCTTTATGCGACCTCAGCAGAAACTTTCAGAAGAAAATCTGAGGGTAAAGTTGCATCAAACTTCTTGAGGCAGGTTTACTCTTGGGAGAAATATTTCTTAAACTTGTCAGTCAGGATGAGCCTGGAGGTCCTCCCTGCCTTCTGCTGTTTCACAAACTCGGAGGCAGTCAGCTCCTTGACGTCCTGGTACACCCCGGAGCCCAGCCGCTTCACCAGGTTGGACTTCAGCATGCCGTCATGCTTGGACAGATAGGCCAGTGTCCGGAGGGCGCTCCTGCTGATTTCGGTGTCCTGGGCGAACTCCTTCACCCTCCCTATGTATTCATTCCTGACCTTTATGGAGTACTTCCCGTTTGCCTCCATGATTTCCAGTGCGCTCTTCCTTTCATCATAATCTTTTCTGAGCTCGTCTACCACGCCGCGGAGATAGCCGAGCGCGCCTATGCCGGTAAGGGTCCGGAGCTCCTTCAGGGACATGTCCCTCCCGCTGATGAAAAGCGCGGCCTCAATAAGCTGTTTCTCCTCCTTCATTTGGACCCACCCGGTTCAAGATGCTCCTTGAGCTCCTTGGAATAGTTAACGGAATCAATCTTTTTCTTTTTTTGCCTTATTGCCTCCTCAAGCACCCGGGCCGATTCATCAACCAGACGGTTCGTGGTGTCAAGCTCCAGGGGCTCTGCACCGTATTCCTGCTCCACCCTCTGGACGCAGTAGTCAAGCATCTCTGCCTCCAGGTTCTCTTTCAGCTTCTCTCCCTTGTAGCCCCTTTTTTCGAGCCGCTCCCTGAGCACATAGGGATGGGTCCGCAGCACCACCACGACATCTGAAGGAAGCCTGAGTTCGCAGGCAAGGTGCCCCTCCACAACATAGTCCTCCCTTTCCCTGAGAAACTCAAGCTTAGGGGCAAGCTTCCGGATATCCACCTCGTGCTCATTTCCCCTGTCAAGCCTGCTTTCTCTGGCAATGTCCGCAATCCTGACTATCAGCAGGTTCATGTTTCCGGCTATCTTTTCGGCAAGCAGGGTCTTTCCGGTTCCCGGTATGCCCGTAATGACGATTCTCATATAATCACAGCTTCCTGGCAAGGATGTTAAAGTATTCCCTGGCCAGCTCCAGGGTTTCCAGCCCCTTGTCTGTTATGGTGTAGTATTTCCTTCTTTCCCGGAACTCTGACCTGATTAGGCCTTCCTTCTCAATCTTGTAAAGAACCACATACACCATAACTTTGTTCGGCCTGAAAAAGAATTCCTTTTCGATTTCCTTGTCCAGCTCATACGCATATACGCTTCCCTTTTCCCTTGCCAAAGAAAGTATGTAAAGCCAGAGGTTGCCTGAGGTAAGGAGTTTCTTCAGCCTTTTGATGGGTTTGGAGGCCAGCAGCTTCTTCATTTTATCAGCCGGCTATCCCTTTTCACTTTTACGGCCTTTGGGGCCTTTTGCAGTTTTCGGGCCTTTTTCCCCGGCTCCTGCAGTGGCGGCCTCTTCCCTGGTTCTCCTCTCCAGGCTGTGCATAAGCTCCTGCCTTTCCTGCCCTGCGGTGGAAATAAGATTATTTACCGAATTCCCGAGACGCCTTGCCGCTTCCCTTCTTCTCTGCTCGCTGGCCCAGATAAGCACAGGCGGCTGGGTCGGTCCTTCAAAGTCCGGCTGCCGCTCAGGCTCCTCCGAAATCTGCCCAATCCTGTTGATTATGTTTGTAACATCCGAAGCGGCACGCTCATCTCCGGCGGCAAGATACCTTCTCCGGAGCTCAACTGCCCTCTGGAGTGCATCCATATACCCGCCCTCTCTCACGTGCTCACTGATGTATTCCTGGTCCGACCTTGTTGCATTGTCAAATATCTGATAGGCAACAGTCTGCCTGCCGGCCTCTTCCGGATTTATTCTTCCCAGGGTGGATTCAATCTCGCCGGTAATCCTTTCCCTGTCCCCGGGGGGCTGCTCAACCTGGTCTCTCAGATAATCCACTGTCTGTGAATAGGCTTCTGCAGCATCTGTATTCCCGGTGCTGGAGTGCAGAGCCTGCCTCTGCTGGGCCAGTGTCAGTGCTTCCCGGTGCCTGCCCTCTTCCACTGCCCTCCTGATTCTATCCTGGTCCCTGCGCTCCCTTCTGGCAATCTCATCTGCCTGCATCTGGTAGCGCACAGGGTTGAGTATCTGCTCGGACTGCAGGTAGCGGTCGGTAGCCTGAGCCGCGGTCAGGTAGTCCCTATTCTCCACACCACCGCTCTGGGCTGAGGCATAGAGCATATTCAGCTCCAGGTTCCGCCCCAGCTCCTGCCGGAACTGGTTGTATGTTCTTGCCGATGCTCTTATATCACCCTGTTTCAGGGAGCTGAGGGACTGCTGTGCATCCTGGAGCATGGACTGGAGCGACCGGTACTGCCGGACTTCATGCTGGGCATCCTCCGGAAGCTGCCTGAAAAGGTCGGGGTTGTCTGCAAACAGGGGGGCCATGTTGCCGGTCTCGATTGCCTGGCCGGTGCGGGACAGATGCTCTATCTGGCCAAGGTTTCTGGAACATAATGATTCAGTGAAATTCTCCCTGTAATTCCGCTCCTGAAGGCCCTCTCTGAATCCGGTTGCAGCCTCCTGCACCGGTTCAAACGTTTCCGGCGTAATAGACTCTGTGAGCCTGCTGGCATCTTCCGGATGCATTCCGAACCGGTCCTGGAGGGTGGAAGACACGCGCTCCCTGAAGGCTTCAGCATCACCGCCGGCAAGCTCATCCACAGGGGTGTTCTCTAGCGTACTGGAAACCGCACCGATAAACCTCTGGGATTCGGCAGAAGGCTCGGTTATGTCATGGCCTGCCTCGCTGGCCATGGTGCGGGCAAGGGAACCGGAGTGGTCCCCCTCTCCAAATGATTCCGATGCAGCCGAATGCACTCCCTGCAATGCCGTGGTCTCGGTCTGGGCACCGTGGCCTTCACGAGTGGCGCCGCTTGTTCCCTGGAAATCCCGCTCAAAGTTAGAGCCGGGGAAAACCTCCTGCAGTGTCTGCTGCGCGGCCCGGTAGCGGGTGCGGAGGGAAACCAGGTCCTCATCCCCTCCTTCAGCGGATGTGGACTCCCTGACCCTTTCTTCCTGCTCACGCATCCGCTGCCGGAGGCCGTATACAAGGTGCTGCTGCACATTCTGCGCATCCTGCCGTGCTGATTCTGCAGCATCCACAAACTCAGTTGCGTTGCTTCCCATCCCCAACTGAGGGTTTGTCTCGGAGAAGGTCTCTGAAATCTGCACTGCAGCCTGGGCGCGGGGGCTCTCCATATCAACAGGGGCAGGGGGCCCCTGACCCTCCGGATACTCAAAAACCTGGGGCTGCCCGGTTTCGTCCCTGCTTACCGTAACCCGGGTTGTTACTATTTCAGCGGGCTGCCCCTCTTCAACGCCCTCCCTGCTTTCCATTTCAAGCTGGAAAGTATGGGCGGTAACTATCTCCTGGCCTGCCTCACTGGTGCTGGTATTAACCCCGACCTCGGAGTTCGGAATCTCGGCCGCAACCACTTCGGGCTCTTCCTGCCCCTCTCTCTGTATTTCAACCCTTGCCCTGGCGACATTTTCATCTACATGTGTTGCGACAGTGGCCCCGCCTTCGGTGCGGTTCACCTCCATTACTTCAGTGTCCTGCACGTCGAGGCCGCCGTGCTCTCCGTGGACGGCATCGGCGACCTGCGCATCATGGACTGTTCTCTCATCAAAGTTTGCAAACAGGCTGTCAGTAAGGGATTCACCGGTACGGATGTAGTGGAAGCTTTCAACCATCCTTCCCAGCATAGTCTGGCTCAGTGCATAGGCAAATATGTTTCCCATGGTTGCAAGGGCCGCACCTGCAGAGGTAAGGCCTTCAACATCCCCGCTCCTTACTATGAGGTCCTCTCCGCGGATGCTCCTTCCATATCCAATGCTGCCCACTGATTTTCCGGCAACAGACTGAGGGCCCCCGCCTTCCCTTTCTCCGGCCCCGCCCCGGAGGGACTCCATTGCCCTGCCGAACAGCTGGGCACTGCTCTCCACTTCTTCGCCTTTGGCCCTCTGGGTCGCCTGCATCTGCTCGGCCCTCTGGCTGGCCTTGCCTACAAGCTCCACACCTTTTCCGACTCTGGAAATTTTGCCATCAACGCCATAACCGCCCAGAACAAAAAGGCCGCCCCGTGAGCCGGCAGCCTTCTTTTCCTTTTTCAGAAGCGCTTTTCCCCCCCCTTCGCCTGATGCTGTTTTGATTGCTCCTGTAATCGAGCGGGCAGCACCGACAACAGACATAACATTCATATGGAACCCCCTGCCTCTGGCCCTGTATCTGATATGCCTGCCTATCCTTGCGCCTCCGATGTTGAATCCTGCGAACGGGTTCTTGCCGGTTACGTACAGCGAGCCGGCCAGAAGGGAGAATATGATAATTAAGGGAAGGCACAGGGCAGGGGTCTCGGCTTCATCCTCCGGAGGCGGAGGGACATAGGAGTAAACCGCCAGGGCGGGAAGGTACTTTTCATCATTCAGTTCCCCGGGTGCCTCTGCACCGGGGGCATCCGGAATGTCCTCGGCATTCTGGATTTCCTGATTGAAATTGCCATAGGTATCTGACTCGGTTTCAATATTGGCAAACTTCATGCATTCCATGAAACCGCAGTCATCCTCGGATGAGCCGGGAACGCAGAATGGGCAGTAGAGCACCCTGAAATTGAGAAATCCTTCTTTCCATTCGGTAAAATCAAAGGACGCCTTGCCCTCATCATCGGTATATATCTTGTATAGCGCATCCTTGTTGTTCACAACCCCGCTGGAATTGGAAAGCTCCAAAATCAGGATAGTGCTGGGAATCTGCTTCCTGGAAGGGCTTTCTGAAAAATTCTCATAATAAACTACCGCATCCAGAATTGCGTTTTCATCGTCAGCAAGAAGGATAATATTGGCCTCCGGCTTGTCCTGGAATTCCTCGCATTCAACGCAGACTCCGCCGGTAAAAGCCAGGGTGGACAGCAGGAAAAGCGCAAGAAAGGCGGAACGGGGCTTCATGCTTATACTATTTTTCATAGATTTATAAATTTAGGTGGTTTTTGGCCCAAGGATAAAGTTTAAATGTATAAGTAAGAAATCTAGGCATGCAGGCGCGGCTATCAATGTTATTGCTTCTTCTGATTTTCTCTGCCGCATTCGCAGTAGAGCCACTGAAGGACGTTGTCTACCTTGTGCCGCCGGTTGCAATAATTGTGGTAATCATGATTGCCGTTGCAAATATGATGGCAACCGCAATTGGAGACCCGCGAATGCAGGCCTGGGCAAGAACAGAAGTCAGGGAGCTCGTTGCGGCAGTTCTCCTTGTATCTATAATCTCGGCGGCATTTATAGGCTCAACCGGAGTCAGTGCCGCCCTTACTGGAGAGGAGGACTACGTGGGAACCTCCCTTAACAAAATTGATGGATGGATAGACAATTACGACAGCGCATTCCAGTACCTGGTCAGGGCCGCAACAAGGATAAGGGCATCTGCAACCTATTCGCCATATATCAATGTCCCGCTGTGGTGGGTTTCTTTGAGCTACTCCGGAAACCCCATCGGCGGGGTTGCGATAATGCTGATAAGCCTGAATATTGCGGCCCAGGGCTTAACCAATGTAGTTTTCCTGTACGAGGCAGTAAGGATGCTGGTGCTTTATCTTAAGGTAGTAGTGCCGGAAACCCTTCTCCCCATTGCATTCATAATCAGGCTTATACCCTTTACCAGAAAGATAGGGAATACGCTGATTGCATTGAGCCTTGCCGGCATAGTTTTCCTTCCATTCGCAATACTGCTGGCTGATGCCTTCCACGGGATGATAGATTTCCCTGAGCCAACAATCAGCAACATGGATGCCCTGCACGCAGACCCCTGGGCAATGGCGCTGGCAGAGCCGCTGTGCGAATCCGAGACTGTAAGGACAATACTCAGCCTTACCGACCCCCTGTTTGCAATTGTTGTGTGTCTTCCGCTGCTGCTTATTCCAGTAGTAGGTGTTGGGCTGTTCAATGCCTGCAAACCGGTGATAGAATACGTGATATACCCCATACTCCAGCTGGTTTTCCAGCTGGTGATGGCAGTTCTGCTCATTGCCTGGTCCGCATACTTTGCAGCCGGAGGGGGAGAGGACTATGCCAAGGACGTTTTCGACACCATATATCCCTTCCTTCAGGACATCAACAACCTGGTTCTGATGGGATATCTTGATTTCATACTGATTGTACTGATAACGGTTTCAGGCGCTAAAAGCCTGTCTTCGGCCCTGGGCGGAGAATGGTACATGGCCGGCATACAGAGGTTAATATGATATGAAGGCCCTGATATTCCTGCTTTTGCTTGCCGGTTCGGCTTTCTCCAGCTCCTGCATTGAGAATGCCACAGCGATTGTAATTGGCGAGCAGGGGGTAAATATAGGTCTGGTCATCGGCCTTACAATCACCCTGATAGCTGCTGCCTATATGGTAGGCCGGGTAGTTGGAAATCCGAGATATGTGGTATTTGCAAAGGATGAGGCATTCCACCTGTTTTTCTCGATTTTCCTGCTAATAAGTTTCAGCGGCATTCTTGTTTTTGCCTGCTACTTTATGGATTTCTTCTTTGTGGCATTTTTCGAGGATTCCGGCCTTTTCGGGGAATCCGGTGAGGAATCATCCTGCTATGTGCCGGGGGGAGGCATGCATTTTGTGGCAAACTGCTATGCCAGCATGGCCAAAAAAGATGCAGACAGGCTTTCCAAGGCCTATATCCAGCAGTATATCAGCTACCTGATGGACTCTACTTTCTCATGGAGTGTGCAGATACCACTTACCAATGCACTGACATCCACGGCTGGAGCATATAAAAGAGTAATATCAAACCAATATGATATAATTGTCAATACTTTCCTGATACCTGCATTGATGAGCGTGAGCATGCAGAAGATAGCCCTTGACTTCATCACCGAGAATGTAATAAGGTGGGTTCTTCCCACCGCTTTCCTGCTGAGGATATTTATTCCCACCAGGCAGCTGGGAAACGTAATAATCGCACTTTCAGTGGGCATCTACGTCCTTGTTCCATTCATGTATGCATTTAACTTTGCAATGTATGAGGGGGTTCTGACCGACTGTGAGGAATTTGCAGCAGTCGTATGCGACAATGTCACAGACGATTACTGCAGCCCCCCCACCAAAACATGTTCAAACCCAAGGAGCTTCTGGAATGTGGCCCGCCTGATACCGCTGGCCTTTTTCCTGCCCAACCTGACCATCGCAATAGTGGTGACATTCCTGGGCGCAATGAACAAGGCCCTTAGAGTGATAGGATGAGAAAGGAGATTTTATTGCTGGCAATTATCATCGCCCTTTCGGCGGCCGGCAGCGGACAGGAGGAGTTCACAGAGAAAATGGAGGAGCAGACGCCCTTTGAACTGGTCCGCGACTGGAGGGCCCTGGCCGTAGGTGCGCTGGGGCTTTCCATCGTACTGGTGGCAATAGCCTATATGATAGGCATTGGACTGGAAATGCCGGAGATACAGGGCTGGGCAGGCGCAGAGCTTACCCAGATAATAGCAAATGCAATAATCATAATTTCCCTGGTGGCGGTGGTTTCGCTCATTGATGCCACCGTAATTGCAATGGTCGCGGCCAGCGGTCTGGAAATAAGCGGATGCGAAATAAGCGGCAGTTCTGATGATGCCAACTACAGCGGCTGCCTCCAGGCGGTGACCAATTTCTATCTCAGCGATTATGTAGATACTGCAAAGGGAAGCATGAGGAACATACTGGTGGAAAACGTTAAGTTAGTTAATACGATGAATACCCGGTTCGGAATATACTGCAACAGCATATACTGCGCCCAGCTTGGAATAAGCTTTACCTTTGCGGCGGACTATATGCTGGATTCCGATATGAACACCCTTCTGTTTGAGTACTACACAAACCTCCTGGCATTCATGGAATCCCAGCTTTTCTTTGTAAATGAAATCTGCTTTAAGCTTGGGCCGGTTCTGCTGGCAATAGGCCTGGTTGCCAGAAGCTTTTATTTCACCAGAAAGCTGGGCGGCCTGCTTATTGCAGTCTCCCTGGGAATTACCTTCTTCTTCCCTGGCATGTATCTCTTTGACTGGGTCACCCTGGACATGGCAGTCAGCGGAGACAAACGCCTGGACACTCCAGAGAGCGAATGCCCACCCGAATGCATGAAGAGGATACCTATAGCTTATTATTATGATGGGGGTGAAACAGGATACTTTTACGACCCCCTGGAGATGAAGCCATACTTTACGGAAGAGTACCAGTACCTCGTCACTGAAATATATGTGGGAGATATAGGTTCAGCGGCAGCCCGAAACGGAAGCCTGGAAGGAATCCCGATATATTCGTGTGCGGCCGCCGCGACTTACAGCGGTCTCACCTGTCCGGACATGTGCAGGGTTCTTCCTTATCCTACCGTTGCACAGTGCCTGGAGAAAACCGTAGAAATAGAATTCCCGGTTGAATGCAGGTCTCTTCCCACCTACGAGGATAAAGTGGAATGCTTTGAAGACAACTTTGGTGTGGAAGTGGAAGAAGGCGGAGGCGACAAGGTTAATGTTACTTACGACGTTGAGAAAATTTGCGCAAAAGCACCAATCGAATGCAAAGTTATCAGGCTGGTGCCGGAAGCCCAGGAAGACCCCGAATACCAGACGTGTCCGGAAATCTGCAAGGTGGTGCCCCCGCTCAAATCCGACTGTGATGTCTGCAAAAACGATAACGAGAAAAAGTGCTGCCTCGACTCGTCCCAGGACTGCAGGGTGGCAAGAAGGGACGGCGCAGAGCTGGATGAGGACTGGAGGCCGGAAGTCGCAGGGGAAAGCAAAAAACAAAAGGCCTGCGAAAAGGCCAAATTCTGCCCTGCTTCACTTGATGCCAACGAGTCCTGCGTGTATGTAGTTCCGGAAACGGGAATGTGCGAGGACCTGTGTACCGGGTGCCCGTTCTGGTGCAGAATAGAAGGGGGAGACCCTGAAAACATGATTGACTGCGAGGACGCAGCCTGCGAAGCCTGCCACCCCACATGCTTTGCCGGTGTTGGGGATATTGAAGCTTTGAATCCTCCGGCTGAATTCTGCGGGGACTGTCCACCAGAAAGAAGGCTGCTCGGCTCCGGACTGCCCGACAACTACACTGAAGGAAACTGCTCCTTTGACAACTGCCCTGCCGAATACCGGATGTTCCTTCCCAAAAGCGCGTGTGAGCAGTGCGTGTTCAGTGAGGAATCTTACATATACAATCCGCCTGTGAACAACAAATGCGACGACCTGTGCAAGCCCTCGCAGGACATCCCAATCAAGGATGCTTCCGAGTACTCAAAGATTGGTGAGAACGGGCTGGTAGGGAATCCGGAAATACAGAAGCTGTCCAAGCTGATGCTTCCGGCATATGTGCTTCCCCTGTTCAATATAGTTGCTACACTGATATTCATCAAGGGGATGTCAGGCATACTTGGAGGGGATATTGAAATCCCGGGCATATCAAAGGTGTTCTGATGAAGAAATTACTGTTGTTCCTGTTGCTGATTCCTCTTGCCTTTGCGGCGTCCTGGCACGAGCTGGCGGCCCTGGCTGTAATGGTTTCAGCCGCGCTGCTCGGCGTTGTCTACATGATTGGCTTTGGATTCGGCATCAATGAGCTGCAGATGATGGCAAGAGAGGAATTTTTCCAGCTTATCGTGCTTGCAGTGCTGGTGGCGGTGCTTACCGGCTCGGACAGCATCCTGAACAGCATCTCCACCCTTGAGCCCCTGAAGCCCGGGGCTGCGGACATGCAGGATGCTACCCTGGACATCCTGCAGGAAAACAGGGAACAGGTAGAAGGCCTGCTCGATGACATTGCCAGTTACGACAAGCAGGTATCAAAGCAGGCATCAAAATCCTCGCAATGCAACCTCATGAGCATGGGCTACTCGGTCAGCGGCTGCGGGGGATTCAGCATCCTTGCGCCTCCGCTTTCCATGGCCGGGGGAATCACCGCGTTTGCACTGGCGGAGCTGAGTGCAATGGAGCGGCTGGTGGAGCTCGCCTCCAGCTATGCCCTCGCTCTCCTGCTGCCAATAGGAATCTTATTACGCACTTTCAAGATTACAAGGGGTGGAGGGGGATTCCTGATAGCGCTGGGCATATCCCTGCACCTCATGCTCCCAATAGGAATCATATTCAACGAAATGCTTGCAGAGACATTCCAGGACAGCAGCGAGGACCATATTGACGAGTATCCGCCAGACGGAGTATCCGCAGACATACCTGAATGCAACCCCGGCGATACCAAAGCACCCCATCTGGCTGTGGAGATTGTAACCCTGGGGCTGGGCAGCCTTACCGACCTCGGGGATTCCAATGAGGACCAGGCAACAAGCGCATACCTCAACCTCAGAAGGTCAATCAGAAGCCACCTTTTCACGATTCTGATAAAGGCAACCCTTGGGCCCATTATCGCCCTCCTGATGATGACCTCCAGTATAAGGGCATTGACCCACCTGGCCGGAGCAGAGGTTGATGTAAGCGCAATATCGAGGTTTATATAATGGTAGAAGCAATGATATGCACCCCGGATTTCCAGGCATTCTTTGATGCGACTATTCTGCCCCTGGTCGCAGCAGCATCCGTGGTAACAGGATTCCTCATTGCGTTCTCCTACATGCTCGGCAACCTCCTGAACAACCCGAAGCTTACTGTGTGGGCAAAGACAGAAGTGCTGCAGGTGTTCATCTCAGTAGCAAGTGTTTTCTTCATTTTCATCGCAATCAATACGTTCTGCGCAATAAACATGGGCGAGGTTGCCTCCTTCTTCACCGGGGTGGAAACCCAGCATGACCTCAATGTATACGACGCGGCAGGGGAGTATCTTGCCGAGTCCGCACTTTATTCCCACAACGCCCTTACCGTGATAAGATACCACCTGCAGGCCTATACAATTTATGCATACCTGAATGCTTTCCTGTGCGACTTTGAATTTCTGGGCATCGGCCTGGGATGCTGGTACGGCTACTCCGGGAAATACGAGCAGCCCCTGGGGGGTTATGGTGCCATTAATGCCGCACTTAACATGGTTTTCAATTCCACTCTTATCGCCCATTTCTCTGCCCTGAACTTCCTTTTCATACTCCTGTTTGTGTACAAGGGATTTGTGTTCATATTCCTGCCGATGGGAGTTTTCCTGCGCTCCATGCCGTATATGAGGTCGTTCGGCTCGCTGCTGATAGCGGTAGCCCTGTCCTTCCTCATAGTTTACCCGCTCATGCTCAGCATATACTACCTGATGGGGGACGTTCTTGTGGACAGGCCTGACAGCCCCCACTGCCTCTCCTGCAGCGACCCCTGCCCCCACTGTTACACTCCCAGCACAGCCCTTTCAGATAAATTCCTTCATTGCCAGGGAGAGTCGTGCGAAAAGGTATTTGATGACTGGGCAAGTGCAGGAATAATTCAAAGCATCGGAACGATGCTGGTGCAGTCATTTACATTCGGACAGGTAACAACAGAGGACACCATGGACAGTATGTATTTTCCTGATGGCGAGCATCCCAAGGATGCCATAACGTTCGGGGCATATGCATTCATCGCTGCAGTCTTCATGCCAACTGCGGCCCTGCTTGCCACAATCGCAAGCGTTTCCTACATAGCAAGGCTTTACGGCGAAGAAATAAATTTAAGTAGAATAACTCAGTTGGTGTAAATATGATTGTGCTTTCCATTGAGAGCTTTTTCGGAGAAACCTTCGGAGGGGAGAACTGGGCCTATGCCTGGCTTCCGCTCTGCCTGCTTGCAATTATGAGCGCAATCACCATATACACCATACTACTCATGGTGGGAAGGGCATTTTCTATAAGGGAGCTGGAGGCATTTGCCAAGTCGGAGATACTTCAGTCCGCCGCCACCGCATTCATGGCCATATTCCTGGTGGTGATTATCAACGGTGCGATGGTGCTGACTTCCCAGTTCATCGCAGGGGATGTAACATGCAGCGGAGAATCCATACACATACCATACGCCCTGGAGGGGGAAAATGAAACCGGCCAGATGGCAATGGATGAGGCTTTCGATGCCATAAGGTGCAGGCTCCAGCAGCGTGCAACTGAAATCGCTGAAATACAGGGAGCCATAATGGGCGGCAACAGCGTCGAGTTCAACCGCCTTAACATTGCCCTCAGCAGTTTCGGCATCACATTCTTCAAGGGGGACTGGGTCGGTGACTGGTACGAGGAAGTGGAAACAAAAAGGATTACAAGCAACCTGGCAACTACCCTTCTGGTCGCGCTCAATGCTCAGTCCGCAATACTCCAGTACATCAAAGGCAACATGATACACGTTTTCATTCCCCTGGGGATACTATTGCGCAGTTTCTTCTTTACCAGGAATGTAGGCGCATTATTCATATCAATGGGGCTTGGCATGTACTTTATCTTCCCCATATTCTTTATCCTGCTTGACCCCGGCTTCACCCCCGCCCCGCCGGTCCCTGATTTCGAGGACCCGGGCGAAAACCAGATGTACTGCTACCCCACGATGTCCAATGTCGTGTCAATGATTCAGAACTACGAGGCCCAGGGAGGCAATGCATTACAGAACCTGCAGATGCAGCAGCTGAGCAACGACCTTTCCCAGTCCTATGTTTCGCTGATCATGCATCCTTTGATTGCGCTGTTCCTCACCATGACATTTATCAGATATTTAATGACGGTGCTGGGTGGAGACACCCATGAACTCACCAGAATGCTTACTAAAGTGGTATGATGAAAAAACTGATTGTTTTTGTTTTGCTTGCCTTCCTGGTTGCCGGGTGCCTGAAGCCGGTGCAGAAGCTGGGGTGCTGTCTCAAGGAATACACAGACCAGGGCTGTATGCTCTACAATACCACAGACCAGGACAGGCCGCCCCTGAACCTTACCGCCAAAACAGTCCCGAACAGCTGTGACAATCCGGATATGGGAACCGAGGGATACTGCAATGTCACCCTTGACGATGACGAGCCGAAAACATATCGCCTGATACCCATCTGCAGCCAGGACGACCTGGTTTCATGTGTAAATCCAAACTGCACCACCATGGTCTGCGGAGAATTTAAATTCAAGCCCCGGTTTGCTCCCGGCATGACGTCTTCGGACGAAGATGATATGAAGGATGAGGGGACTCCGCCCGATTTAGACGACGAAGCAGCTGCCAGATTCTACAAGGCATCCTGCCGGTTCCTCCCCATGGATTCGGACCTCAGGCAGATTATGAAGAGCTCCAACTCCCAGATAAACACATTCAGGGTCGGGGTCGGGGAATCATTTGACGAGTACGACCAGTACAGGCATTACTTTCCGATGTCAGACCGGTACTGCTCTGCAAGCGAGCCTGGAGACCCCGTTGACCGCTATATGAACTACCTCGACCCGGCAAACATAGAAACCTTTGACCCCATAAACGGGATTACGGAAAACTGCTTCGATGAGGACAATGTGTTGCCGCCGTTTACCCACCAGGACCCGGTCCTGGAGACTGTAGATGGGGAACTCAGCGGTTTTGAAAGCATCCTGGTTCTGCCGGTGGTTCCTGAATTCCACAATTACAAGTTTTCACAGTATATAACCATTGATGCCTGGTCATCCTACTACGATGATGGGGATTTCTATTATTATGAGGACAGCGAGGTCAATATGGAGGGGCTTCACAAAAAAATCGACAAGGATTTCTACAGAAAGCAGCTGTCAATAGCCCATGCCTCAACCATATACGATGTTGATGAAACCGGAACCACCCGTGCTCCTTATGAATGCGAGCTGGCAGGGGGAAACTGCTGGTCCGGAAGCTGCGACAACGCCTTCTACAACCGGGGGGTCCTTATTGAGCACGAAGAAGGCATCTCTGAAGACGAGCGGGCGGATGTAATTACCGACTGCATCCAGACAACAGATTACAATGACAACAAGAGGGTAATCTGCGCGCCTACCAAGGAAGTTGCAATTTCAGAAGAGGGGGAACCACCTTTCCGGGAGTATGCAAAAGTGGAAGTGAAGATTTCGCATATCCATGCAGGGCTGGTGAAAAATGACGACAGGTTCAAATACAAAAAACTGGCCAAGGAAGAGGGCGAGAAGGCATTCAAGGACTACTGGTACAACTTCACCAATTACATGAGGCCCATCTGGGAGGGGGGGACCGCCACAAGCATAACCGGAGACCCCTGGGAGATTATCAACGTGCCCTGGGAAATTGATGCTTACTGGATAGACAAAGCAGATTGCCCGCATGAATATCCCGGCGTTGATGAAGAGGACGAGGACGCTGATGAAGATGTTTTCTGCACGCACCTTGTTTCTTGGGAGCCCAGTGAAACAAATCCCATATCCATGATGGGGATGGGCCCGCATGCCGGGGGCGCGGTGTTCTTCGGGAAGGTGGAGGGCGAGGAGACTCCCCAGCCCACCTATGAAGGAGATACCATAATCGGCTATGCACTGGCAAAGGAGGATGAGTTCGAAGACAGCTCCCTGGCAAAGAACTGCAACCTTGTGGAAGGCGAGGATTACGTTGTTGTGGACACCGGCTATCCATTGGAGTGGAACGAAACAGGCCTTCTGGACGTCTTCGGGGCCTACTTCAATGATGCGGTGAAAACCTATAAGGCGCAGGGATTCAAGGACGGCTGCGGAAATAGGATGGTGCCTTTTGATGCGGCCCTGGCATCCATGCCATGGGTGATTACATACCAGAAAGGATATATCTCGTCCCTCAATCAGGACGATTATTCAAACAACCTCACCCCCCATATGCTTGTCTCCAAGCCTTCCTATGTTACCAGGCTCAGAAATACTTACGATGAAGTAATGCTGAACTACAAGGAAACAAACAGCTGCAACCTGCGGAGGGAAAACGACCTTGTGAACGGAATGAAGGAATTCTACCACATTCTGTATGTACCCAGGATAATCCTTTTCAAGTACTCCATGGGGTCGAACAAGATTGGGTCGTGCACGGTTGATGATGCAACTTACCTGCCCAAAGTAAGGACATTCGGGTGGTGCGAGCCGTGCACCCAGTCCACGCTTGCATACCAGAAGATTACAACTGACGAACGGGTATACATGCCGGAATACCTGATTGACCTGCATGAGTCGCCATACCAGGCAGAGCCTTTGTGTGAGTATGACATAGAATTCAATGGAAGCTATTTCAACCGGTATGACAATGTCTCCTGCAACCATCCTTACATACCGGACCTGAAGGATTATACCGGACCAATAGGTGGAAAAGGCTCACCCCGCACCGAGCCCGAGGCCGCGGTCCTCAAGCAGAGGATGGGTGATTATCTGAAATCAGGGGCAATGCCGGTAATAGACCTGAGCGACGGCAGCAACTGGGACCTGCACAACCCTGATTCCGAATTTCCATACTTTACCCTTTTCTATGACCCTGCACCAACAAACTACAGCCAGTACGATTTTGAGGCACTGCTTGGGACCATGGGCGCTATGGTGGTGGTAGTGGACAATGTTTATGGCCCTGATGACATAGTAAACAAGATAGACCGGGTATTTGACCGTGCCTCACTGGTAAAAGGGAAATGCGCCGGCTGCCTCACTGCATTCCTGGTAAAGGATGTTGACTCAGTGGAGCAGTTCAACTCCACTGTGAGAAGCATGATTCCGCCCAGTGCAAGGCATGCAATAGACCTGGTTGCCTTTGAATACGAAGTTTCCGACCACCAGGATATCAGCCAGCAGGGGGCCCAGGCAGTAGTGGAGGACATGGCATCTTATGGGAGAGCCTCGCTTCAGACAACATCCAAGCCTACCATGGTAATTGGATTCAACGTCAGGGACGACGACCCTTACTGGACCGATGAAAATTACAGCACTCTGTTTGATACCATAATTGTCAACCAGGACGAGCTGGTGCAGGCAGGAATTCTGGGCATCATTTACTCGCCTGCCAGGAGCGATGAAGACGGCCCCGGCGTGGTAACTGAAATTGGATTGTCTCCCTGGACTTTCGGGCAGAAAAAAGAAAAATTCTGTTCCCTCCAGCAGTCCCTGCAGAAGATGACCGCAACCGCGCCAACCAGCATTTTCAGGCAGGCCAATGCGATTGAGGAGATTTTCTGCGAGCCCTGCAGCCAGTTCGACCTGCAGATGGGGGTGTGCAAGCCGATTCCAGGCAACGACCCGATGGTATGCGATGACGGAAGCGTATGCACCATTCCCGAAGGAGCCGAAGAGTCCGGAACCACCTGGAAATGCCCGCAAAATGTTGTTTCCAGCGATTGCCCGGTCTGCGCGAACATGTCCGGCCAGGTAATCTGCACCCGGACCCATGCAAACGGCACGATTGAGGAACTGCCACCGGTTGATTTGGAAGACATAGATTCAGAAATATGGATAGACTACATCGCAGGCCTCTCCCGGCCTGACAAATGCTGCCTTTATGAAGAAAACACTGAAACCAAGTATTCATTTATGCAGGAGACATACCGGATGGCAATCAACCAGCCGCTTGTCTATCCCAAGGCGGGCCTGAATGACACAGACTGCGGCATAGGGGGAAGCATCACCGACCTGGGAGATACCGGTTCGTTCTGCAGTATAAACCAGCTCCCTCTTAAGAATTACATGATGGAGTGCCACTACGGATGATGACATGGGGCTTCTTGATTTCTTAAAAGGAATATTCAGGGGCACCGGCTCCAAAAAGCCGGGACGCAGCTACAAATGCCCCAGCTGCGGCGAGACTGTCAACCTGAACATGGAGCGCTGCCCGAAGTGCGGAGTCAGGATCAAAAGCATGTTCCGCAGAAAATGCCCGAAGTGCGGAGCCCTGAATGAACTGGACGCAAAAAAGTGCAAGAAATGCTTTTACGATTTTGAAGCGGAGTACCAAAGGGCTAAAAAGACCTATTATGTATGTCCTATATGCAGGTATAAGATGACCTCGTTGTTTCCCAAATGTCCTGCATGCGGAACACGTCTTATGTGAGGGTTTATGGAGTCCTTCAAGCATGAAAAGAAAGAGGAAAAAAAGCAGGAGGATGCCGACGAAGGTGTAAAGCCAAAGTTCCTCCATATCCTTGATGAGGACCAGGTTGAAGTCAAAAAGCTTGAGGACGAAGATATTGAAGAGGCTGTAAAGGTAATGAAACGGTGCGCTTTTGACGTCTCCGAAGGAGAGGTAAAAAGCATCGTAGACTACAATAAAAGCTACGGAGCCACCGTAAACCGGCTTATAATCGGCGTAGGCCTCTCCTGGCCGGCAAGGCTGGATGTGGAGACCATGACTATAACCAGTGGAGAGCCCAACGCCCTTTATCTGGAAGACCCGGCCGTTCTGCTCGCGTATGAGGGGAGGGGCATCAGGAGGATTCTTCTCAAGGAAAGGGAAAAGGAAGCCGGAAAGTCAGGGTTCAAGTATGCAATAGGATACCTGTACGAGGACATTCCCAAGGGGAACGTCTCTGATTACATCCGCGAAGCAGGAAGCCAGCTGGAAAAGCTTTACCTTTCGGAAGAGTATGAATTTCACCGGACCGACCGGGGAATCCTTGCTTTCAAGAGGCTAGGCTGAGAACCACTTCGGTGAATCCCAGTGGCTTCATTCTTCTTTTTAATGCGAGCAGGTGCCGGGCAAGCCCCACAACTTCCCTGCGCCCTGCACTGACATACAGCCTGCTTCCTTCTGCCAACACCATCGCTTTTTTTGCTCCCAGCTTTTCAACTATCCCCTGGGCCTTTCCCAGTCTCTCATCTTTTCCCCTGTCCATGATTTTCCTGGGCCTGGAGGAACTTGTCTTGTTCCAGTTGGGAAGGCCAAGCATCTTTGCCAGAAGCCTTATTTCTGATTTGGTGAGCCCGGAGTCCAGCAAAGGGCTCTGCAGACCCGACTTTCTGGCTGCAGCAAGGCTTTGGGAATGATTGGCAGAATCATCGCGATGAGAGCCGTTCAGGACATTGTCCATCTCCATCTTCCTTGCAACTTTTCTGAGCCTGTCATGGGCTTTGCTGTCCCTGGAAACAATGCCCCCTTCTTCCAAGCGCTCCACTATGTGGAGAACGCCGATAATTCTTGCAATCCTCCTGGCGACAACAAGCTCTTCCTCCGGATAATCGGGTGGAAGTACAGTCACTGCAACTGCGTTTTTCCCAAGCTCCTCGCGGCAGATGCGGAGAAGCAGGGTGCTGTCCACACCGCCTGAATATGCGATAACTGCGCTATTCAGGCTTCTTACCTTTTTCCTTAATTTTTCAAGCTTGCGCTCAGGGGATTCATCCATGGAATATTGATAAGCAAATACGTTTATTAATCTGCTACGAGAGAGAAGGCCATGCGCATTTTGCTTTTTGCATTTCTGTTACTGTCAGCAGCTTTTGCATGCGAGGGCATTGTTTCCCGGTATGTGCCCGCCGTGGTTGGAAACGGCGGCGGGCTGATAAACATCTCGGTAAGCCTAATGCCGGGAAGCGGGGATGCCTACCTGACTGCATACCCCTACACTGCATCAAGCACCCAGCAGTCCATTCAGCGGGCAGTGGACTATGCCTACCTTGCCTCAGGAGAGGAACGGGAATGCAACGTGCTTTTCAGAATAAATGACGATGCCGGATACATAGAGGGGCCTTCCGGCGGCGCTGCATTCACTGTTATGACCTACTCTCTGCTCACAAACCAGAGCATGAGAAAAGACACAATCATAACCGGAACCGTGAATTCCCTGGGCAGGGTGGGACCGGTAGGCGGCGTATATGAAAAGGCAAGAAGCGCATCCCTGGTGGGTGCGGATTATTTTATCATGCCCAGGGGAAACTTCTATGAAATGCTCCTGCTGAGAAACCTGGACCAGGAGCTTGAGATTCTGGAGGCGGAGAATGTAAATGAAATTATCGGGTTCATGTTTGAGAACAAAAGCATAGAGCAGGAGCCAATAGAAGCCAGGATGAGGGAAATCCCCGAGCTTAATGACTACAACGCCTCCGGACTATCTTCTTTCATTCCGGTTGCAAGAAGAATGATTGTCCTTGAAAACGAGGAGGTTGCCTCGTTAATCCCCGAGGACAATGAAACGGTAAAAGTAAAGGAGTTTTTTGAAAACGAAGTGAAAAGGCAGAATGCCCTTCTGGAGCAGGGATACGTTTTCAGCTCTGCAAACGAGGCATTCCTCAATTACATTGACGTCTCCACGATTGCAGTGATTATCAGGGGCAGGGCTGACCTCCCCCGCAAGAAAGGAGAGGCCGGAGTATGCCTGACAGGAATTGAAAGGCCGGCACTCACTGATGAAAACTTTGAATGGGTGGTGGGTTCGGACCTCCGCAGGGCCTGGGCCTGGAACCAGCTTGACACCGTAGAAACCGAGGACATAATGCTGACTGATGAGAAGTATGTGGCCTACCATGAGCTCATGTACGGGGATGCCTGGTGCAATGTGGCAGATTCCCTTGTTTCGGCAGCGCCGGAGGGAGGAACGCCAATCAATGAAAGTGCCTGGAAGGGTCTGGCCGAAAGAAAGCTGGAGCAGGCACGCCAGACCGGCACCACCGCACCGGACACCGGGTCCAGGCTGAAGATTGCATCCGGCTCTTACGACGACGGAAGGTACGGAGCCGCTGTATTTGATGCTGTTTTTGTAATTGAGATGGAAAATGCCGAAAAGGACCTCATGGAAAACAACATAAGCGGCGGGCTGGTCTACGAGATGCTTCAGGAAGAGAAGAATACCCTCTGGGGAAACGTCTACCATTCCCATGCAGCTTATCTTTATGAGCTGAATGAAACGGCGGCAGCGTACCAGACCCTCAGATATGCTGAAGGGCTTGAGAATGCATCCCTGGAAATGAAAGCGCTTATCCGGCCTGCATCCCCACAGGGGGATGAAACCGACCTGATGCTTGCAGCTGTCCTGCTCATCTCAGTGTTTTTATTTGTTATCGTAATAGTCTTACTAAGGAGAGCATATGGAAACAAGCGTAAAGGATATAGCCCGGCTTATAGAGCTAGAAAAAAGAAAGGCTGAGCTGGAATTCAAGAAAAAGGTATTCGGGGAGGAAAACCCCGAGCAGGAGCAGGAACTTCAGGGCTACCTCCAGGAACTAAAAAAGAATGCAGAAGAAACAGGGGTAAAGGTTCTTGTTCCCAACAAGGATGAGCTGGACAGGCTTTCCGAAAGGCTCGGCAGCTTCTCCCCCGAAGAGCTCAGGAGTGCGGTTTCCACCAGGAGCGGCGAGGCTTACGAAGTACTGGCAGAGCGGGGGGAGATTATCAAGGAAAACTTCAAGAACCGGCTGGAGATAGCCAAGCTTTCCGTAGTGACCTCGATGCTGAGCGACGAAGAAAAAGGCGGGATAGAGAAGGTAGTGAGGTCAGGGTCTTTGAAGCAGCCTATAAAGGTTTCCACCCTTGAAAAAGAGGCAAGGGAAAAGCTTGCCCGTTTCATGAGGCGCTGCGGGATTGAATGTTCTGCAAAAGAAGATGAAATTCTGCCCGGCAATGGAGGTTTCCTGAAAGAAATCAGGCTTGAAATGCCGGACCGGACAGTATGGGTATCCGAAGAGGCAAAGGAACAGCTTGATGAAATCCTCAGTAAGATTAAGGACATAAATTCCAAAATACAGCTCAAAAATGCAGAGAGATACGTAAAGAACTTCACTGAAGAGGAGGAAAAAGCATTTGAAATGCTTCAGAGCGAATATCTGGAACTTTTAAAGAAAAAGGACGAGCTTTTGCAAAGCTTCAACGAAGAGGAGAAACTGCTGGTCCGGTCATAGGGGCTTTGCCATATAGGGCCCGGAAAGGCTATACCCGTGCCTGCGGTAGTAACCTCTTGCACCCACACCGCTTATTATCAGCATTCTTTTTCTGCCTGATTCCAAGGCAACGGCTTCAGCTTCCTTCAGCAGCCTGGAACCAAGGCCGTGGTGCTGGAATTCCCCTTTGCAGCTTATGGGAGCCTCAGGGCCGTATACATGAAGCTCTCTTACAAGTGCGCAGTCCCGGTCAATGTCCTGCCGGGTGCTTTCCTCCGGAAGCCTGAGCCTGAGAAATCCTGCGATTAGGCCCTCCTGGTTTTCAAAAAAAAGGAATGACTCCTTCCCCCGGCTGGCAAGGTAATGCCTGCGCCTCAGTGAAAACGAGTCAATATCCGGCCGGTTGCCTCTTACCTCGCGGTATCTTATTTCTCTTGGATTTATGCTCTTTTCCCGGACTTTTTCCTCCACCAGCTCCCTGAGGTTGCTTTTTGTCACGCCCAAGCTTATCCTGCCGGCGGGGATGTCCCGCTGGATGCGCATCACCCTCACATATTCAGGCACATGCCGGTAGAACTCAGATATTATTTCAGCAGCTTCTTCAGATGAATACGGCCGGTATTTCCCCTGGTCCACCCACTGCTTCAGGATGGTTCCGCCCACCACAAGGGTCGGGTAAATCTTGAGCATGTCCGGGCGGAAACATTCATCCTGGAATAGCTTCCGGACTGCCTGAATGTCCTTTTCCGGGCCTGCACCGGGAAGGCCGGGCATTATGTGGTAGAGCACCTTGAACCCTGCATTCTTCAGGTTTCTTGTGGCCTGAACCACGTCCTCCACGGTATGCCCTCTCCTGATTGTCCGGTATATGCTGTCGTCAGCATGCTGCACCCCCAGCTCTACTCTGGTGGCCCCATAGCCAAGCATTTCATCAATAAAGGGGGAGCACATATCGGGACGGGTTTCTATGGTGAGACCTATCGCACGCCTGGGAGAGTTTTCGTTTTTTCTCATTGCTTCATCAAGGGAGGAAGACCTTTCGCCGTTTAGCCCTTCATAGACTCCTTTTATGAACCACTCCCTGTAGGAGGGCCTCATGCCCAGGAAGGTGCCTCCCATAACAATTACTTCGCACTTGTCTGTTGCATGGCCGCCCCCCCTGTACTGGTTGGTGCGGTTGAGAGACTGAAGATAAGGGTCAAAGCCATACTGCCTCCCTCTGAGCGCAGCAGGCTCATAGCCCACATAGCTCTTTGCCGCAAGGCCGGTATAGGGGCAGTACACGCAATTGTGCCGGCACGAGCCCTGGGGCTTTACCATAACTGCCACTGGGGTGACGCCGGACGCAGTTTTCCGGGGCTTTTTTATCAGGAGCCTACTGATCTCAGGGGTAAGCCTGTCTTCGGGAAATGCCGCCAGAATTTCCGGGTTCCTGACCATCCGGGGCACATTGTACCGTTTGCTGGCCTCCCGCTTTATCTGCTCCAGGCCAGTTTCGCCTGCACTAAGCCTGCCCACTATGAAATCAATGGCCTCCCTTTTTTCCATAGAATTAGAATTGGCCACACGGATTTAAAGTGCTAATTGAGAAGGTTGGAAATCAGACCAGCCAGGGAATGGATGGAAAGCTCGAATATCGGGAATATGATGACTCCGTTGTTGGTTGCCTTGTAATCGCCGAAAAGGTTGGACTGCACTGAGACTGAAACGTTTTTCTCGTCATATATTTTGTCGCTGGCCAGCGATATCACCTTAACTGTGGAGCGATATTCTTCTTCTTCCGAGCCAACAATCTCATAGTATATTGTCTTGGATGTCTTGGCAGGAACAAAGACCGGCTTCTTGAATTCCCATTTTCTTGCCCCTTCCGCACTCACCTGGAAAACGTCGCCGGTAGATGCCTTGTTGAGGATAGTTATCTTGAAGCGGGCAGGCTGTCCCGGGCCTGCAACCCGGTGCTCCGGGGAAACGTCAAAATCCATCACATCATAGGTAACCCTGACCTTTACATTGAATGTTACATTGCCCAGCTCCTCGCCGTTGTACTCGTCAATCACCTTTATCCTGGCGGTGTAGTTGCCCGGCTCTGCGTCAGGGTCTGCAGTAATGGTGACCTGGAGGGGATTCTGGTACAATTTGCTCGGTTGGGATTTCCATCTTCTGGGGAGGTCTTCCGCAACCGCAAGGTCGTAGGTTCCGCCTATTCCATGGATTCCGCCGGTAGTGACAATCGGGTCAACCAGGACAGAAACCGTCTGTCCCGGACCGATGGTTCCCAGGTCCAGGGTGTCATTCTCCTGAACGCCGACATCAATGGGGGACACCACGGTTATGGCAAATGATAGGGAAGCCAGAACAAGCAAAAGACCTGAAATCCTGCCAATCATGCCCTTTTATCCCTCCTAATAAATAAAAAGATGACTACCTGTCAGAGGAAGGCCCCGGCGGCCTTTTCCCTCTTTGCCTGGATGCTTTCAAAATCCACGGCCTGCCTGTGAAGCGGGGCCCCTTTCTCCCTTTTTTCGGATTTCCGGTCCCTTACCCTTATGAAAACCGGATAATTTACTGCAGAGCCCACCACGATTGCCTCACCGACTCTCAGGCTGGTGATGCTTCTGGCCACCCTTGAATCAATGCCTTCCGAGCTCATCTGGATGTGCTCCAGGTCGTTGGGGTTGGTGACCCTCAGAATTATGTGGCTGTTGCACTGGCTGAGCGCGGTGGTGCTCAGGTTGACTGGCCTCTGGCTTACCAGGCAGAGCGATGCACCGAATTTCCGGCCCTCCCGCGCCACTGTCTCGATTATGCTTCTGGAAACCGCATCCCGCTCCTCCGCCTTCTGCGGGGCAAAGTTGTGGGATTCCTCTATCACCAGGAGGAAGGGGGGAACCTTGCCTTTTTTTCTCAGGTTGAACAGCTTTCTTGCGACCAGGGAAACCAGAATCTGCTTTTTTCTCAATGAATCGATGGTGCTGAAATCAAGGACCATCAGCCTGCCTGGCTTTATGTCTGATATGAAACGCGGGTTTTCCTTTTTTGTGGAAAGGAACCGGTATCTTCTAAGCTCGCCCAGGCTTCTTTTCAGGGCACGCTTGACCTCCTCCCTGGAAATCCCAGACTCATCTATTGCCCTTACAAGTTCACCGAATCCATAGCCCCCACTGTCCTGATTATTCTTTTTCAGTTTTACCAGCACATGCCTTAGCACATCCTTCTGGGGAGTGGACAGCCCAGGAATCCAGCCCATAATCATCTCCGGGCTCACCTTCCGGAGGGGCACTGCAATGTCTTTGCCGTCAATCATCCTGGTGCTCTGCCCGTAGCCGGCATCATGGGCAAATCCGCCGTACTCCCCGTGTATGTCAACCACGATTACCGCCACCCTGCCCTGCTCCTTTTCCCGGTCAAGCAGCTCTTCCAGGAGAACGCTGGTAAGATGCGATTTGCCGGCACCGCTCATGGCAAGGATAGCCAGGTGCTTCTGCAGCAGCCTGGTCATGCCAATCCGGGCAGGGAGGTCATGATGCTCTATTGAGCCGAGATCAAGGCCCTGGCTTTCAAAACCAAGGAAAGAGCGAAGGACATTGTTGTCTGCATTGAAAACTTTGTCTCCGGGGGACGGGGGGGAAAATGCCCTCATGAAGCGGCTGTCGTGATAAGTTCCCAGGGTTTTCACCAGGGCAATAACATACTCCCAGGAGCTGGAGGGAAAATTTGACTCCATGCCGGAGTTCTTTTCAAATTCCGCCACACTTTCCGCCCTTTCAAAATAGCGGTTGGCCTTGGTTATTTCAGACACATAGCCGAACAAAAGGCCGCTGTCCCTGCTGACCTGCACATACTGGCCCTTGTTCACGGGTTTTCTTAGAACAAAGGAAAAATCAGACGTAGAGGGCGTGCCCTCTGATGCTATGATTGTGCCCAGCGACTCATCCATGTCTGTTATTGCCTGCCCTGGTTAATAATTTTATGCTCTGGCAAACTTTCTGACCGGTGTTGGCCTGGCTCTGCTTTTCGGAAAGTCCTGTATCCCCGGGACGTTTCTCGGGCCCATCAGCCTTTTTGCAAGCTCTCCCTTGACACCAGGAACTATGGAATGGGGCTCGCCCTTTTTTACTTCTGTCTTTCCCAGAAAAGCCTTTTTCCCGGACATCAGAACCTCTGCCACTTTGACCTCGCCGGCAGCCGGAGAGCGGTCAAACATGTACAACGTTGGCCGGGCCGGGGCGCCGTCCTTCGGCTCTGCCTGGTCTATCTGGTGGATTCTTCCGAACCCCATCGACTTCAGCTGCTTTCCGGTGGGGTGCTCTGTTCCGAAAAGCACTGCGACTTGGGAATCAGAAGCCCTGCATTCGGGCATCTGGCCCAGAATAATAAATACCTTGCTCATACTGCTCCTGCCTCAAATCCCTTTTTATTGCAAGGTTTATAACTGTGACTATTCAAAGGCCATCCTTGAAAATTTTATGAACATGGGCTTGTCCCTGGACAGGTCGACCACTGCAATTGCCAGCTCTTTCCGGAGTTTACCCGCAGTCTCGAGCAGCGGTAGCAGAGCCTGCAGGGAGCAGCTCCATTCCCCGGGAACCACATGAATTAGATAATAAGTCTTGTCCTCTCCCGGCCGGAACCCTTTGCGGTGCAGCCTGAGAAAACCGGTTCCGTCCAGGCTGGGCCGGACGATGAATCCCCTGTCTCTCAGGTATTTTATTACCATGTACTTCTCCTTTTTGTTTTTCTCCCCGGACCGCTCCAGAAGCTTGTCCCGGTCTGCAGGCAGGACTCCCCGGTCCGCAAAGTAGGCAGCTTCCAGGTATGTTATTTTTGTCTCCTCGCCTTCCTCCACCCCGGCTCCAAGGCTGCGCAGTTTGAGAACAAGCAGCCTGCCTTTCACCACCAGATAATCATCTGTAAATTCAATCACTTGAGACCTCCAACTCGGTTTTCCTGTTTATCACATCAAGGGTCTTTTTCAGGTCTCCCTTCCTGATATCTGCAATATGGATTGCCATCCTCGAGCCTCCGGCGGTATCCAGCCTCAGCGTGCCCACACCGAAACCCCTCTGCACCAGGCCCTGCCTATAGCTGGCTTCAGTTATCTTGTGATAGGGAAGCACGGTGCTGTGGTGGGAAAGTATCCCCACCCGGTAGGTGACGCTGCCGTCTTTAAGGGTGACCTGCTTGTATCTTGCCGCTATAAAAATGGTAATTATTTTTAGGAGGATTATTATCCATATCAATGCTGTTACCGGCAGGGTTAAAGCCTTCAGAATTGGACTGGCTCCCAGTATGAATGCGGAGAAAATCAGGCCGAGAAGAAACATCTTTACTGCTCCCACAACAGGATAAGGGTGGTACCGGTACTCCATGTTTTGTCCTAAGGCCAAAGATTATTAAAAGCGTTTGCCAAGAGGGTAAAGCATGCTTACGATTTACACTGATGGGGCGTCTCTTGGCAACCCCGGCCCGATGGGCGTAGGCGTGGTGATATACAGGGGAAGAATGCGGATAGAAGAGCTAAGTGAATTCATAGGTGAGGGCACAAACAATATTGCCGAATATACTGCCATAATGAGGGCCCTGGAAACAGCCCGCCAGCTTGGGGAGAATGAAGTCCATGTCAAAAGCGACAGCGAACTTGTCGTCCGGCAGATGAACGGGGAGTACAAGGTGAAGGACCCCAAGCTCAGGCCGCTGAAAAGGAAAATAGACAGCCTTTGTGCCGGACTTGAGGTCCACTTTGAGCACATCCCAAGGGAAAAGAACGGTGAGGCGGACCGGCTCTCCAAGGAGGCCGCAAAAAGAGGGAGGACCCACCAGACGGTTCTCTGACCTATTTCAGCCCCAGAACCCTCCTTAATCTGGAAAACCATCTTTTTCTTCTGAATCCACGGTAGTTTCTTCTTGAGCCGTTTCTGGTTTCCCGGACTGCCAGGTAGGATATTGAAACAAAAATCACAAGAAGCAGAAGCAAAAAGGGAAGGCAGGCAAGGAAGGCAAATGCGGCAGGCTTGGAATATCCGGAGAGCGACCTTTTTACAACCTCCACTTCGGCGCCCTTCCGCGGAAGCTCCGGCTCGGCAATCCACAAGCGGTATGTGCCGAGCTTCTCTGCAGGAAACTCTATCTCGCCGGTCACGTTTGTGAAAAGGTACTCCCTCTCATCATCAGGCGAGACAAGCAGCAGCAGCACCCTGGAGGGCACGCCATTTACCCAGGTTTTTACCAGGACGTCATCGCCAAGGTAAACAAGTTCCTCTGCCTCAATTTCGGCATCGGGGGACTTTCCTGGAGACTCCTTGTCAATTCCACCATCGGCTTCAGGTTCTTCTTCAGGCTGCTCGTTCTCCGGGCATTCAGGCTCTGCATCCTCTGCAGCTGTCTCTTCATGTTCTTCCCCACCATTTTCATCAGGGGAATCCTGGACGCCCACATTGCAGAGATTGTAAATGAACTCCCCTGATGCGGCCCCAAATGAATCTTTTGATGCCCTGATTTCATAGCGGCCTTCTTCCGCAAAATCAAAGGATGCCTGTCCGTTGACGTCAGTAAGATTTGAGTCAACAAGAAAACGCTCCCCGTCCAGAAGCCGGAGCCTGGTTCCAAAACCGCTGGAAACAGTGAAAACAAGCCTGTCTCCCGGGCATACCTGCTCCATGTGAATGGATATTTCCGGCTCCGGGTCTGAATCAGAATCATCATCCTCTTCACCCGGTTGGGTGCCAATCCGGAAGCTCTGCAGGGGTGAATCGACCGTGTTGTTTACCTCATCCCGGCACACCAGCCTCCAGGTATGGTGGCCCACATCCAATGTGCGGACGAAAGATTCCGGCTCCCCGTTCAGGACAGGCATATCAGAATAAACAAGTTCGCTGTCCAGATAAAATGAGCATAAAACAAGGTCTGATTCATCATCCATTGCAGTGAAATTGAAACGAACGCCGGTTGCTTCATCATAAGGGAAGACCTGGCCATTGGAAGGCGAATACAGCAGTATGTCAGGCCCGTCGTGGTCCAGCAGGATGGTCCGCTCTTCTGAAGTGTTGGGGTTCCCTGCTTCGTCAACGCTTCTTATGCTCCAGTTGTGGGGGCCCTGCAGCAGCCGGGATTCCACCTGCCCACCGGAAGTTTCCTCCTGCACCTCCCCGTCAATAAGAAGATATGATGTAATATTTTCACTGAAATCATCCCACACCGTAAAGTTGAATACAATCCTGGAATCATTGCCGGTATATCCGTTTTCGGGGGCAACCAGTGTAATCCGGGGAGGCTCCACATCAACCAGGATTTCCTTGCTTTCCGACAACGCAGTGTTTCCGGCATCATCCGTGCATTCCACATGCAGGAAATGGCTTCCTTCCGGAATTCCGGAAAGGCAGAAAGTGCTGGCCTCGCCTGCCTGCACAGAATCATTGAAATCTTCAGGAAGCCCGTCCAGAAGAACAGAGCACTCCAGCTCCGCGGAAGAATTGTCCCGGGCTACATATTCCAGCCCATAAGCCGTGCTGTTAATCAGCTCAAAGCAGGGGGATATCAGACTGACAGAGGGCGGCAGGTCTACAATAAAGCTCCTTGTTTCGCTGGTGTTTGTAGAAATTGTATCCCGGCACGTAACATTCCAGAAGTATTCCCCGTCTCCGGGCATGTCAACCGGATATACAAAAGGGGCCCCTTCACTGACATAAATGCCTGCGCCGTTCACTGTTTCATTGTTAATCACCAAATCGCAAAGCACTTCTGAATCATAACTATAAACGGTCCAGCTGAGATTGAGGCTTGTGGCATTAAACATCTCCCGATTGGATGGATGATTGAGAATCAGAGCTGGACCGCTCCTGTTCTGGAGTATTGAATAGGTGCTCTGGGGGGCAAGATTGGACAGGGACAGGGTGTTGTTTTCGGTATCCGGCACAGCACCCATCCTGGTCCATCCATCCTCATCATGCTGCCAGAGCTCAAACTTGGACTCGAGATACTTTCCATCAGTTTCTTCATCCAGCCAGTGCCAGACTATATGGTCTATTGAAGCATTGTCTTCGCTTTTTATCTCAAGATGCTTGTTTTCAAAAGATATATACGGGTGGGGGAGAGGGGCAGGCTGCCCAGACCAAGTGAGCGAATATGACCTGTTGGATTCAAGCTCATCATACAATGAGATATTTGTGTAGTTGCCCAGGCTTCCGGACGGATTGTCAAACAAAATGCCGGAAAGCCTGAGGTCTGCGGAAGAGGACAATGCCCTGAGGTCCATGTCATATCTGTTTTCATAAAGATGGAGGTTTCTGACCGTGCATCTGGTACTTCTGGAGACAAAAAGGCCATATCCGCCGTTGGAATATGCTTTGTTGCCGGAAACAAGAGCGCCGGGGCTCAGGGAAAGGGAAATGCCATCATATCTGTTATCGTATACAGCATTTCCAAGAAGAGTGCTGTTTAGGCTGGAGGAAACAAGAATGCCCTCCGCCCCATTGTCGAAAGCAGAATTGTTATCCAGCAACACGCCGGAACTGAGGTATACATTTATTCCATTGTCCCGGTTATCCCTGGCAGTATTCCCTTCCAGGGTGTTGTCCGGGCTTTCGTGCAGATGAATGCCCCGAAACCCGTTGTCATTAACAGTATTGTTGCCCAAAATGTTTTTGGAGCCCAGATAAAGATTGATTCCGATATTTCTGTTGTCGAAAGCCTGGTTGCCGGCCAGGGTGTTTCCTGAACTGGATGAAACCCGGAAGCCGTTGAAGTTGTCTCTTGCAGTGTTGCTTTCAACTGAATTTTCAGAGCTTAGATAGGTGTAAAACCCATACTGGCCGTTGGAATGGGCAATATTTTCCTGCAGGGTGTTGTTGGAGCTTGAGGAAAGAAGAAAGCCGTGCTCAAGGTTGTCATACGCGGAATTGGATTCAAGAGAATTAAAAGATGAAATATCAAGGTAGATGCCTACGTTGTTTTCATATGCCTTGTTTGAGGCCAGGTGGTTTCTTTCTCCCCCGAAAATCCTGAACCCGTCCTCCTGCTCGCGAGCCCGGTTGGACACAAGCCGGTTGCCCACGCCCAGATGGATGTGGAAACCATACTGCCCATTTTCATGGGCGGTGTTGCTGGTCAGATTATTGGCAGAGCTGGAGGATACCAGAAATCCGTTCTGTGAGTTGTCATGGGCAGTGTTTTCTTCAAGCAGGTTTTCCGAGCCTGATGAAAGCCGGAAGCCTTCGGCCCGGTTGTTGATTGCAGTATTGCCGGCCAGGGTATTGAGAGAGCTGTAGGACAACCGGAAGCCTTCGGCAAGGTTATCATAAGCGAGGTTTCCGGACAGATTGTTTTCAGTGCATCTGTAGACGTGAAAACCATGGTGGGCATTCAGAAAGGCAGTATTGTTGATAAGTGTATTATTCCTTGATTCAGAATAAAGAAAGAATCCGTACCATGAAGTGCTGTTATATGCAGTGTTGGAAATAAGCCGGTTGTGCGAGCTGGAATGGAGGTAGAATCCGTAATACTGCTGATTATACGCCAGGTTGTCCTTCAGCAGGTTATGCTCGGAAATGGAGATAAGGCGGAACCCTTCGTCAAAATTGTCACGGGCGGTATTGCCGGTAATATTATTGTGGGAACTTGAAAGAAAATAAAAGCCTATATCATTGTTGGTGGCAACTACGCTGCTGACTGTGCAGTGGGAAGCTGTTGAATAAAGCCCGTATGAACCGGTTGCATCTTTCAGCACGAGATTATATATGCTAACATTGTCTGATTCTATTGACAGAACAGGATTGGACGGAATATCTGCAATTATCGTGGTCAGATTGTCTTCGCCTTCCAGCACAACCGACTTGTTTACAGCCACATTCTCTACATAATCCGGACCTGAGCATATGAAGACAGTGTCGCCTTCAGATGCATTGTCTATCGCAGCCTGGATGGAACTGAATGCAGCATGGCCCTGGCAGTTGCTTCCGGAGCTGCTTACATAAAGCGTACTGGCATGGCCGGCTCCGAGCAGCACAAGCAGTACAAGTAGGGGGGAGAGCTTCCTGCGGTCAAACATGGTCGCACCATTTTCTTAAATTGGCTTTTTGCTTTATAAAGGCACAGTGGGGAAAGACCACGAAAGTATTGCAAAATTCCAAAAGCGAAAATAAAAAAATGTTTTTCGGAGTATCAGCAATACAGATGATTCGAAAAGAGCTCTCCCCGCTCCTTCAAGACTCAGCAAGAAGAAGCAAGGATGCCAAGGAACGAGAGCGCCTCCGCGCTCTCTATGCCATCAGCATGGGGTATCCGCTGCCCATGGTTGCAGAAATCTTCTCTGTTGACGAAGGCACAGTGTACAGGTGGATTGAGAGATGGCAGGAGAACAGAAAGCTTTCCGACAAGCCAAAAAGAGGGAGGCCGGTTTCCCTGACCGAGGAAGACAAAAAGAAAATCAAGATTCTCGTTGAAAAAAGCAACCCCCGGGAGCATGGGATGGAAATGGATTTCTGGAACACCAGGGCCCTTCAAAAATACTTCGTGTCACGGGGAAAAGATGTTTCCCAGGAAACGATAAGAAGGACCCTGAAAGAGATGGGGGCAAAATACGTGAAGCCAAGGCCGGAAACCAGAAGAGCAGGAACCGGAAAGCACCGGGAACTGGCTGGAAAGCTCTACAATGCAGACGGAGAGCTTAATCCATATGCCCTTCTTGTTCTGCTGGATGAGGAAATCCCAAAAAGCGGCTCTGAAAAGAATGCCTTTGGATGGAAGTTTCAGCGCAAGCTTAACTAGCCCTGAAACCCTGGTTTGCACGGACTGGTTTGCATTATTTTTGAGGTTGGCCTAAAAACAGGATTTCTGCAGGCACAACCCCGGTATATAATTACCACTTTTATTATTGGTTTTTGTAAATTCAACATTATCGGTCCGGGCAGGTGTTAATTTTTCACTGCTTGTTTTTAGATACAGCGCCGGGTTCCTTGGGTAATGTCAAGGCACTACTTATTTATTATCGAAAGCATCATTTCCAGTCATGAAAATCACCTGGGACAGAAACCTCGGGAATCTAATGACATTTGAACACTCCAAAAAAGAGCCGGTTCACCGCTGGTTCTGGTACAAGGAGGGGTTTTCCCCGGAAATAGTAGATTACTGCATCGGAAGCAAACGGCCCGGAAAAATCCTTGACCCGTTCTGCGGGGCCGGCACCACCCTGCTGGCTGCAAAGGAAAAGGGGATAGATTCAATTGGAGTGGATGCCTCCGCGCTTGCGGTTTTCATATCACGCACCAAGACCATGGACTACACCAGGGAAGACATTGAAGGCATAAAGGCGTTTCTTTCAAAGAAGCACCGGCCTGCGGAAGGAATGAAATGGGAGTTTGAGCTTTTCAGCCCGCGGGCAGCCTTTCCGAAAAGAAACTACAACCAGATTCTTTCCCTCAGGAATGCAATTGAACAGGAGCAGGGCAGGGTCCGAGATTTCCTGCTGCTTGCACTGCTTTCGGTCCTGCCCCAGGCAAGCATCATTGTAAAGGACGGCGGGGTCCTGAAGATAAAAAAAGAAAAACGCGCACTCCCGGCAAAAGACATTTTCAGGAGAAGGGCAAAAAAGATGCTGGCAGACCTGGAAAGCGCGCCCCGGGGGCATGTTCCTGGGGTTTTTCTCGGCGACGCGCGGAGCCTGGACCTGCAGGACGGTTCGGTTGACTGCATCATCACCTCACCCCCTTACCTGAACAACATAGACTACTCCAAGGTGTACGGGCTGGAACTCGGCCTTCTCCATATGAACAAGGCCGAAGCAGGGGAGATGAGGATGAGGGCGGTCCGCTCATTCATAGGAAAGGACATGGAAGTCCGGGAAATGCCTCCTGAAGTGGGCGATTCTGGCCGCAGAATACCGATAGCAGGAACCTATTTCCGGGATATGGAGCAGGCAATTGCAGAAATGTTCCGTGTTCTGGCCCCAGGGGGAAAATCATATGTCGTTGTCTCCAACTCCGTAATCCATGAAACCCATGTCATGGTGGACGAGATACTGGCAGAGATTGGGGAAAGGCTGGGATTTGAATCCGAAATCATAGTGGGTGCGGAAAGGATTGCAGATGTGAAACCAGGCAAGGTCAAAACTAGGGAAAGCATGATAGTCCTTCAGAAATAGGTGACATACTCCCCGCCCTAAAGGGCGGGGCTTCCATTTCCTGCTTCACAGACGATGCTGCTGCAATCATCTCTACAGGCGTTACTTCCCCTGTGCCCCAGGGTAGTTGTGAGCTTAGGCTCACAGCCATCTTGAGAATGT
>WJIU01000041.1 GCA_014730115.1 Microcaldota archaeon | reverse complement strand
GCGTGTCAAATATGACTATTCTCCTGAGCTCAGCATGGCAGAGAAAAAGGAGCTTCTTGAAAAGGCAAGGGAGTTCATAAGCAGAAGGCCTGCCATCCTGAGGATGAGCAATAAGGCAATAGAGAAGAAATTTGCCAAGGCAACCTGAAATCAAAGCCGGATAAGGAAGGTCGTACGATAGAGTTTTTTTCCGTGCTTTACTCCGACCAGCTTTCTGGTTATGTCTGCCTTGAGCCTGAGTTCGCTTATCAGCTCCACAACTGCCTTGGAGCTTCCAACAAAGATGTCCAGCCCCCCGTGCTTGTCCTCGGCCTTGGTGATGAAGGTCCTTTTCTCAAGCTTGTCGGCAAGCATGTTTGCGTACTTCTCAATCCTTTTAGGGTTTCCCCTCAGCTGGATTATGCCCTCAAAATACCCCCCGCTTATCCTGGAGCAGTAGGTGCACATGGTGCCTTTCAGCTCAACCTCAACATAGCGCTCCACGTGCTTTTTGCCCTGAATGGCGAACCTTACTACTCCCATGTCTGTAAGGTACTCGGCTCCGTCAAATTCCCCCCTGCATTTGCTGACGACGTATTCTGAAATCCTCTCCCTGCTGAACGGAATCCACTCCCCCCGGATGCGTATTTTTCCGCATTTCCTGCACTGCTCAATCTCCAGTTTCCTGGGGCATTTGACCTTTGCAGGGTAGCAGTCCACACAGAATGCCTCTATGAATTCAATTTCGTCGCTGCTCCTGCCGCATTTGGGGCATATCAGCTCTGACATATGGTTTTAAACCATTGAGAATCTATTAAAAACAGATGACAAAGAACATCAACCGCGCCGTAAATCTTACTTCCTATCTTATATCCCTTCCACCTACCCCTTACCTCCTGGCAGGGATAATACTGATGGGAATTATTTTTGGTGTTCTGGTCAACCCCACCGGGCAGGCTGAGATACAGGACGCTGTCCTGGATGGGCTTCTGCTCCTTTCCCTGCCTGCGCTTCTCACAACCGCAGCCGTCAAGATACTCATCAGGAAGGTTTCTGTAAAACGCATAGCGGGCACCGCATTCGGGGGCGAAGTTGTATACTTCATAGCCTACAGTGCAGGCCTTCTATTAACCGGCTCCAGCATGCTATGGGCCCAGCTTGCTATTCTGGTAGGGTCGGCACTGGTATTTGTGTTCTGGTATGTCATTGCCAAGTTCATCTTTGTACTCAAGTACCGCTCCCTTGTCTTTGCAATTGTCCAGCTGCTTTTCTACCTCATATTCCTGCTCAGCACCTCCCCGTCCTACCTGGGCTCAGAACCCTTCCTTGATGTCATAGCCAAGTTTTACATATCATCCTTTGTGCTGCTCGGAGCCCTGCTGCTGTTCTTCTTCATAATCAACGCCCCGATGAAAAAGAACTTCGGGCTCAGCAGCACTGATGCCATGTCCTTTTTCTTCAGCCAGTGGTTCTACCACAACAAGGACCTGGAAAAGGCATTTGAAAAAGTGGGAGAGCCTGCAAAGACCCTGAATTCCCTGATGGGATTCAAGAGAAAGAAAGACACGGTATTTTTCGTTACCCCTTACGTCCACTTCGGTCCGTTTGGCAATCTGGGGGGAAGTGAATTCTCCTATCTTCTGGCCAAGGAGATAGACAAAAAGTACAAGTCCAGAACATTTGTTTTCCATGGCACGGTGACACATGACCTGAACCCGGTATCCTCTTCGGAGATAACCAAGATACTCGGGGCGGTGGACGCGTCCCTGAAAGACGCCAGATTCCGGAAAGCAAAGGTTTCCTTTTCCGAAGGCAGGTCTGAGGAATGCAGCTCCCAGGCCCTGCTTGTGGACGACGCCGCACTGATAGGGCTTAGCCGTGCGCCCCATGTCACTGAAGACATAAACTTCGGCCTGGGACTTGCCATGATGTTCCAGGCTGAAAAACAGGTCAGGAATGCCATGCTGGTGGACCAGCACAATGCTGAAACCGGAGACATAACAAGCTTTGAGCCTGGAAGCAAGGCCGGTTTCAATTACCTTGCCGCGGTGAACAGCGCCCTTTCCAGAAAGCCTGAAGGAAAGCCCCTAATGCTGGGAGTAGCCTCAAGACGGCCTGATTCGGATGTTTTGGGAAAGGCCGGCATTAAGGTTGCAGTATTTTCATCATCTCCTGAATATGTGGTAGTGCTTATTGATTCCAATGGAATCACCCCAGAATTCAAGAATAAGATTGAGCAGAATATCAAAAAGCTCGGAAAAGAACTTAAACATGACTTTGCAGTAGGGGTGTTTACAACAGATACTCACCAGACTAACATCATACGCGGGGTGCTCAATCCACTAAAGGAAGAGGAGTATATCCTGGAAGCCATAGAAAGTGCGGCCAGGGAGGCAGTTGCGGATATGCAGGAGGCAACCTTCTTTTCAGACAAGAAGTGGATTGATATCAATGTGCTGGGAGCCAAGCAGTCCATTGAAGTGGTATCCACAGTAAACTCTATCGTTGCAGTTGCAAAGATAACCCTGCCCCTGGTTCTTCTGGGGGGCCTGCTGCTTCTTTTTGCAGTGGCTACCAGCATCTGATTTTACTGAAAATCTATCAGTATGTTTTTCCCTTTTTCTTTTTCCAGGACTCCAGAAGCTCCACACATTCCTTTCTCATAAAATCAGGGGTTATCTTCACCGGTGAGCGGCCCTTTAATTTCATTACGCTGGCGCTTATGGGGAGTTCATTGAAGCCGAGCTTTCTCACATCTCTTATCCTGGTCCCAAAAACAATTTGCGATATCTTTGCCCAGTGGATGGCTGAGAAGCACATTGGGCAGGGCTCGGTTGTGGAATATATTGTGCATCCCTTTAGCTCATGGTTCCTGAGTCTTTTGCAGGCCTTTCTTATGGCATTTATCTCTGCATGGTTGGTGGCATCACGCTCTTCAAGAACAGTATTGTGGGCCACTGCAATGACCTTGTTGTTTTTCACAATGCATGCGCCAAAGGGGGAATTGTTTTTCTTCAGCCCTTTTCTGGCCTTTTCTATTGCGCTTTCCATGAATTTCCGGACGGGCATGTTATCAGCTGGACTGCTGATATTTTTTAACTTTTAGGCATGTTAATGATTTATAAACATATTATAACAAATATTATAACATATGCATAATGAAACAGAGAAGATTCTCAGAGAAATCCTCGGAGAAAGATTCGACGAGCTCAATGAAAACCTAAGGGCAAGGATGCTTGGGTGCAGGCCCGAAACCATCAGAAAATCCCATGAAAAACTGATTGAACTTGGCCTCACACCAGAAAAGATAGCAAGCCAGGCAGCACTCCTGGGCATGAACCCGGAAACCATCCGGAGAAACGCAGAAGCACTGCAAGACCTCGGCCTCGCCAAAGAAAAGATAGCCAGCCAGGCACAACTCCTGGGCAGGGACCCGGACACAATCCGGAGAAATGCACAAGCACTCCAAGACCTTGGCCTCACCAAATCCAAGATTGCATCCAGGGCAGAACTCCTTGGCAATAACCCAGACACAATTCAGAAGAATGCCAAAGCACTGCAAGACCTTGGCCTCACCAAACAGAAGATAGCCAGCAGGGCAGAACTCCTGGGCAGAAACCCCGACACAATCCGGAGAAATGCACAAGCATTCAAAGACCTTGGCCTCACCAAACAAAAGATAGCAAGCAAGGCAGCACTCCTGGGCATGAACCCCGACACAATCCAGAGAAAATACGAATTTCTGAGAAGGTTCTTTTCTAATGAAACAATATGCACTTTTGCACAACTGTTCAACAATAAAGATGAAACCGTCCAGAGCTCAATCCAGCTTCTCCATGACCTGGGAATAGACTATGGCAAATATCCTTATGCATACACGACTCAGAAATGCAAAAGAAAAAAGATAGCAACCCTTGTAAGGGCAAGGCTGGGCTCAGACAGGGAGCTTACCCTGGCCGAGATGAGGGAGCTTTCGGAAAAGGCAAAAGGCATGATAAGAAAAAGGCCAAAAATACTTGCCATGAGCGAAAAGAAAATCAAAAGGGAATTTTCCAAGGCAGCCTAGCCACCCACCATCATCCTAAGAATGTCCCTGATTCCCGGCGCAAAGCCCATTATCATGAGCACCAGGGCCACGTAATACTTGTCCTCCAAGTCCATCTTCTCCTCCATCAGGACATAGGCGGCAGCAAAGGCAATGGCTGATTTCAGGGCATAGAAGGTGAAGTAGGTGTCAAAGACCTCGCCCACCACGGAAGAAAAAACATGCTGCTCGAAATAGCTTATGCCTGATATTTTGGAAAAGAAGTCAATCACGAAAAACGTCGCCGCCCCGTCCAGGGCCTGGCCAGCAACAATTGCCGACAAGACTTTATCCTTGAAGTATATCAGTGCAAAATAGGTGGGAACAGCGGCAAGTATGAGAATCGGGACAGAGTAGATGAAGTACTGCATAAAGGGAAGCAGGAGCAGGAAATGGGGCAGCCATAGCGCCAGGCCGACATAGCCCAGCAGCTCAAGCCGCTTCATTCTGTGAAGCACGGCCAGGGAAACCAGGAAAATGAATGCAGTAATGATGTAGATGCCCGGGCTGACCGTCAGGTAGCCGTAATCCCAGAGGTGGCTGTCCAGGACGAACTGGTGGAATGGAGTTACGGGCTGGAAGACGTTGCTGTCGATGGAATCAGTTACTACCCGCATGGTTGATGCAAAAAGAACAAAGGCAAGCACGCTTTTCACAAAATTCTCATCAAACTTAACCCTGTTTTTCAGAAACCTGTGGATTACATAAACAGACACAATTGCAATGACTGCATAGGCCAGGGTATTCACGGTGTTGTATCCCGTCCTTTCCCAGATTGGAGAGATAAAGTAATCGTATATAAAGTTTTCCATCGTACCCTCTGCTATGGACAATAGGCGCAAGAAAGTTATTAAATCAAGTGTGCGCGACTCGATAAAAAAGCTAATTGGGCAGGCCAGGGAAGCCTACAAGAACAAGCAGCATGAGAAGTCAAAGAAATATGTGAAAATGGCGTTTGACCTGATGAAAAAGCACAAGGTCAGGCTGCCCAAGGAGCTGAGGAACAGCTTCTGCAGGAAGTGCTTCCTGGTGTGGATTCCCAACAAGACCATCAAGGTCGCCTATGACCAGAAGAACGACTGTTTAAGGATAACCTGCAAGTGCGGGCACTCCAAGAGGGTTTAATTAGGTTTTCTGCATAACGGGTTTAACATGGTATCATATCGACATATCCGGCCTTACCTCAGCGAGGTTGAAAGGGCTATGCGCACCCAGCTGAGAAGGGAGGACGAGAGGACTTACGGGATGCTCCCCTCTTTTTTAAGCCGCGGAGGCAAAAGGATACGCCCTGCGCTTACCATGCTCTGCTGCGGCGCGGTCGGCGGATACTACACCGATGCGGTAGAGCCGTCGGCAATCCTTGAGCTCTTCCACAACTTTACCCTTGTTCACGACGATATTGAAGACGGGGCGGAATTCAGGAGGGGAGAGCCTGCCCTGCATGTTGCCCACGGCATCCCGATTGCCCTGAATTCAGGGGATGCCCTCTACACTTTGCTCTGGAAAGACCTGGTGAACCTTAACATGGAGCCTTCCAGGCTGGTAAAGCTCCAGAAGCTTTATGCGGAGTCCTTCAAGAGGGTGGTTGAAGGTCAGGGCATAGAGCTGTACTGGATAAAGGAAGGCAAATTTGACATCAGCGAAAAGGAATACTACGAGATGATAGAAGGAAAGACTTCCGCACTTACCGGCCTTTCCTGCGAGCTGGGTGCATTCCTGGGAAATGCGGACAAGGATTTGAAAAAATCCCTGAGGGAATACGGTGAGCTGCTCGGAACCGCATTCCAGATACAGGACGACGTTCTGAACGTCACCGGCGATTTCAAGACATACAAAAAGGAGATAGGGGGAGACATAAGGGAAGGCAAGAGGACCATCATGGTTGTCCATTGCCTGAAGAATGCCAGCAAGGCTGATAAGAAAAAGCTGGTCTCAACCCTTTCTTCGGATACCAAGACCAAAGATGACATACAAGCCGTTATTGAGCTGTTCCGCAAGCACGGCTCCATAGAGCACGCCCAAGCCAAGGCCCGGCTGCTTGCCGAAGAGGCAAAAGAGCACCTGGAAGGGCTGTCTCCCTCCAAGGATAAGGACACCCTGCTTGAACTTGGGGATTACGTTGTGAGCAGGAAGTCATGAAAAGTTATTTAAACTATTTAATAGAAATAAGTGCTGATGACCTCCCACAAAATTGCAGCCATCATGCTGATTCTGGTTGCTTTGTCTGCAGCCTTTGATTTAGGGCAATGCTTTTACTCCTACGAGGAAGATGTAGCAGTTACATATACCAACTTCACCCTTCAGGGGAACCAATACTCCATAGTTTATTTTGACGGTACTGAAACCTTTCTTTTTGAAAATGGGGAGCCGCTGACAGATTCGGAGAAAATCCGCTCAATAATCTCAATTCATTACCTGAACGAGTACTATCCAAGCTCTGATGAAATTGAGGATGCCAGGGAGCTCCTGGACGAATACAACCAGAGCCGTAACGACGGGCAGAAGTTCCCGGGCAAGGAGGAATATGTCTGCAGGGAGGTCATTTTCATTGACGGCAGGGTCAAGAACGGAAACCAGCCTATCTACTGCCGGACCGAGGCAGATGAGGAGAGGTGCCAGGATGCATCCATGCTTATGTATCAGTTCCTTACCTCGGTTACAGGAACCCCGCCGGTGTCTTCGCCATCAGTGCTTCTGGAGCCGATAGAGGACTTTGGATTTGCAAGCTACGGCACGGACTACTTACTCGGCAATATCACCCAAAAGCTTGATGAGGCAGAGGACAACCGCTCCCAGATGTATTCTGCACTGGAATACGCTGAAGAATCCATACCCACCCTGGAGGAATACATGGAAGATATGGAAGACTCGCTGTTCACCTGGAACGAAAACCTGGCCTGCGATTCAAACCACTGGTGCCTCTGCCCTGATATAAATATTAATGAAACCAAACTGGAGGAGCTTGAGGAGCAGGTCGGCGACCTGAAAGACAAGCTCGGCCCCTATGATGAATACCAGGAGGTTTCAGAAAACATCTGCAATGCCTCCCAGGAAAGGCTGGAGTACATGGAAACGGAAACCCGGGCCCAGGAATACCTTTCCGACTATGAAGAGTTCAACGGCTCCGCGGCTGAGCTGATTCCGGTTGCAGAGGAGGCAACCGACCATATTTCCAATTTCACAGTATCCCAGAATCTCAGCAGGCTGAAGACCCTGCACGCAAAGATACCCGAAGACATCAGCAACCGGGAGTTCAACACCACTGAATCAGATATTGAGGAGTACGGCCGGCTTATTGATGAGCTGGAGGATGCCTCTTCTTTGATGCTTACAGAGTACAACGAGACCAAACAGGCAAAGAACGACGTGGGCTCCCTGATGGTGCTTCTGGAAACAAAGGACCTGGACCCGGTGTCTTTGGAAAAGCTTGACCTTCTCCGGAACAAAACCGAGGACCTTGATGCAGAGTTCAGGGACGGCATGACTCTGGAGGAGCTCAACAATCTTGAAGAGGAATACCGCTCGGTTGAAGGGGAGGCAAGGGAGCTGCTCAGCGTGGAAAGTGAGACTCCTGCCAAGAAGGTGCTGCTGCTTTTCCGCGGCTTTGCAAGAAACGTCAACACCGGCATTGCCGGAGTAGCGGAAAAGACAGAGATAATCGAGCCGGAAGAGATTCCGGAGAACAGCACGGTTACTCTCGGGCTTTTCTCTGCACTGGTCTTTTTGTCCCTGGCTTCGATTGCCCTGCTGGTATTCCTTTACATTATCGCAACCACGAAATTCTCTGTTCCCAAGACAAGCCATGTGCTCGCCTCGGCATTCCTTTCGGTGATGATTCTCCTGCTCGGCTTCAGCGCCTTTATGTATATGTTTCTGGGCAAGACATCCACTGATGCCACCCTGCCTGAATTCCTGGCCGACTTCAGCGAGAAGAATTCCACCACCATCATGGTGGACCTGAGAAATGCATCCTACTCTGATGCAGTGGCAATGACAACCTGCGCCGGCAGCCTTGCAGAATCCTTTGATGAGCAGAACAAAAGCTGGACCATTTACAAGCTTACCGCCAACACCTGTACTGAAGTGACCCCCGCTGCCAACACAAGCCTGTCTGTTGACCAGTGCCTTGGCAATGCCAGCGAGTCCGAGTCTGAGTTTGTGCTGGAATACTCAGACACCAACGAGCCGCCCCGGTTTTCCGTAATCTATGAGAACAAGGCGGAAATAAGGGCCAATTATGACTATTATGATTCATGCCCGCTTGTGGCTTTGTTCAGTTGATGCATATGGCAAAAAAGAAAAAACCTGAAAAAAAGCCTTCTGAGCCTGAAGAAGAGGAAACATACACCCTTGACATAGAGGAGGAAGCCGCCCCGGAAAAGCCTCCGCAGGATGAATCAGGAGGGCTGAAGATGCTGGCAATCGGCATACTTGCAATTCTTGCCATTGCCTTTGCTTATTTCTTCCTGAATATGTCCAGCTTTATGTTCGTGGCCGGGGAGGGGGTTGAAGAGCAGGAGTTCAAGGACATCTTCAGTTCCGCTGAGAACATATTTGTTGTCATGGATGTCCGCGGCCTTCCAAACGGTAGCACCAAGCAGAACATCCTGCAGTGCGGGGTTGACTTTTCGGGCAGCAGCGGGATGGCCGGAAAAAACGTGATGTACTATTCCCTTGACGATGAGGGGTGCATCACTCCGGATGGCCTCACCGAAAACAGGTACTGCTTTGAGCAACTGGAAAACGGAATAACAATCTATGTTACCGAGGGAACCAGGACCACACTTCATGAGAATGGCATGGTGGTGGGCATCGGCTCCGACTACGCAATTGGAACCTGCGGCATCCACAGAAAGTAAAATCAGTCCAGTGCACGGATAAGCCTTCTGAATGCCTCCAGCTTTTCACTGCCGATTATATCAGACAGCTCTTGCAGGCTTGCCTCCGCATCCCGGATTAGGGCCCCTGGTTCTTGCTCAGCCGGCACTGCCAGCAGGACATCAAGCGGGGTTTCCGGGGAAGTTACTGCATTTATTGCCCTTCTTCCTTCCCCTTCCTTTCCTATCTTCCGGGCTATCGGCCGTACTGCTGTACCATGGCCCCGGATAAGCCATCTGAGGTCCGGGCCGCTGAAATCATAAATCTTGTGCCGGAGGGGAAGCCTGGTTTTCTCATCCATCCTTCCCATGGAGCCGAAATCCTCAACCATGTTGGCAAGGGATATGACTTTTCCGGGGATTACAGCAACCCTGCTGTTTTTGACATCCAGTCCGGCAGGGTCAACCAGGAGCATTCTTTTCCCTTCAGCACTTTCAGGAATAAAGCCTGCCGGAAGGACCCATCCGGTCTCATCGTCATGGATATCCCTTCCTTTTCTGATGCGCTCACCCTTTCCGACATAGACCAGCATTTCCCTTGCCCAGCAGGAGCAGGGAGCACTTGCCTCTTTCCATTTGTCGCTTCTTACCAGGTAATCATCAAGCAGCACGTTGGAGGGCAGGCGGACCGCCGGCGAATTTATCATTCCGGCAGCCCCGACATAGCCCAGCCTCCGGCCGGTATGAATAAGATACTTGCAGCTGAGCTTCTGAATTCTGAACATGGTTAAAGCCTCATTGTCAGGAGAACTATCTCATTTTGTATCTCAGCAATGCCCCCACTCCGGCAAAGCCGGTGAGGAACTGGGCCCCTTCGGTGCTGCTGGTGGAGATGATTTCAACCTCAATCCCATGCGCCCGCGCCAGGTCGGCCAGCTCGTCAAGAAGCGGCTCCTCCTTCTGCAGCTTCATCTGGCCGTTGCATTCGCTGCAAACGATGGTGTCCGGGGGCGTTTCCCTGAACACCCCTGTTTTTTCCTTTTCGCAGGAGGGGCAGCGGTAAGTGGCGCTGACATGTTCCAGGTCTTCCGAAAGAAGTACTCTTTCCGCCTGTCTGCTTTCTATAGCTTCCCTCACTTCCTTTACTCCGTAGGTTGCCAGTCCCCCGCCCACCACCTCCTTTATGAAGCGGTCCACCAGCACCTTTTCCTTGACTGCTTCCTGCTCGGCAAGAATTTTCTGGCTTTTTGCAAGCACTTCCCTTACCCCGTATTCATCGGTATAGCCGGTGTCCACCACGCCCAGCACATCTATCTGGTAGTTGAAGGGCTTCATCTTCATGAAGTTGTCCTTGGTGGGCCCGGGGCCGCCAACAATGACCGCCTTTACCTTTTCAAGGAAGATGCGGTCCATCGCCCCGCCCACCCTCTTGTAGTAGTTCTCAATCTGCTCTTCTATAAGGCGCTCATATCTGCGGGCTGACTGTCCACCCTTTCTTATCTTGGCATGGGCGGTGGAATTAAGCTTTCTAACAATGTTGATATTGGTTCCCTTGACAATGGCCAGGGTTGCCTCCCTGCCGTCCAGGACCAGGATCCCGTAGGCGTCAGTGGACTCAAGCATGTCCTCAAGGGGGTCCAGAAAGAATTTGCTGTCGCAGCGGTATGCCCCCACATTCAGGGGCTCGGGCGGCTCTATTGCAAAGAGCTCTATGTCCACCTTGGCAGGGTTGTCGGAGATATTCCCTGCAAAAACCGCTAATCCGTTTTCAGGGGTTTTCTTGTATATCTTGAAATGGTTCATAATCTTCTCCAGAGCCCCCAGCACATTGGTGCGGGTTGACTTGGATTTGATGTTGCTGGCCTGGCTCATCTCTTCCCTGAGCTTGTTGCCCATTTCATGTATGGGTGAGCCCGAGGGTATGTACACCGATATCAGCTCGGTGCCGCTTCCCCTGAATTCCGAAAGCTTCTTCAGCTGTTTTTTGAAATTGTACAGTTTTTCCGAGTCTGCCATAAGATTAGAAACCCCGCAAAAAAGTAAAATAAAGATAACTACTGGAGCACATCCACCCTTCCGTCTTCGAGGTGGTACATCGCGCCGACCAGTTTTGTTTCGCCTTTCTCTACTGCATTCCTGACGATTTCGCTTTTCCCCATCAGCTCTTTCATCACAGCCTTGGCATTGGCGGTGGCGCAGTTCACCACATCCTTGTCCTCATCACCGGTTCTTTCGACATTACTGATTGCGGGCTCGATTTTTGCCGCGATTGAAGGAAGCTCCTTCTGGGCCGCTCCCTGGTAAACTGCAGTAACCGCGCCGCACCTGGAATGCCCGAGAATCATCACCACCGGCGTATGGAGATGAGCCACTGCGTATTCTATGGTTTCCCTGGCGATGTCATCCAAGATGTTTCCAGCGGTCTGGATGCAGAAAAGCTCCTCAATGTTGCAGTCGAAGACGTACACCGGCTCCACCCGGGAGTCGGAGCATGCCACCACAGTGGCAAAGGGCTTCTGCCCCTGGAGGGAGGATTCCCTTTTGCCCTTGACATCCTTTTGCCCAAGCTCTCCTTCCATGTATCTTTTGTTTCCTTCCATCAGACGGTTCAAAACCTGTTCTGCATTCATGGGTCCACCTTTCACAACGGTCTCAGCCTGCGGCCTCCTGGGAGCCACCCGGGCATCCTGCGCACCACTGGCTGTCTTGGATTTCATCGAGTCGTTCATGACCATTACTAATGAGGTATAATATTTTATAATGCCTTCATTCCATCCTTATGCAGGATGTGCGGAATTATAGGATATATCGGCTTAAGAAAGGCATCGGAAGTGCTGACTGAGGGGCTGAAAAGGCTTGAATACAGGGGCTATGATTCTGTAGGGATAGCTGTTGTGAACAACAGGCAGCTTGAGATAAAGAAAGACAGGGGGATGGTTGACGAGGTTTCCTCAGCACTACAGTTTACGACTGTAGAGGGCAATATTGGCGTAGGGCACACAAGGTGGGCCACCAACGGAGTGGTGTGCCGGGAGAATGCACACCCCCATTTCAATGAGAAAAAAACCATAGTCGCAGTACACAACGGCGTGGTGGAAAATGTATCCGAGCTCCGCGGCATGCTGGAAGAAAAAGAGTACAGGTTTTCTTCTGACACTGATTCCGAAATAATCCCCCACCTCCTGGAGGAAAACCACAAGACCCAGCCCCTTCTGCAGGCATTCATGGAAACCGCGGCCCAGCTGAAAGGCTCTTATGCAATAGTTGCCCTGAGCACCGAAGATACCGGCGAGAGGCTTCTGCTTGCCAGGAAGAACAGCCCCCTTATAATCGGAGTGGGCAGGGGGGAGATGTTCTGCGCCTCTGATATCCCGGCCATGCTTCCATATACCAAGACATTCGTGCCTCTTGAAGAGGGCGATGTTGCGGTGCTTACCCGGCACGGCTACAAGATTTTTTCCCCGGACGGCTCGGAGGTGGAAAGAAGGCAGATAACCGTGGACTGGGACGCTGAGCTTGCCCAGAAGGGCGGATACCCGCATTTCATGCTCAAGGAAATCTTTGACCAGCGGCATTTCATAAACGAGACCATTGCCTCTGACATTTCTTCTGCAAGGCAGCTGATTGATGAATATGAAAAGATTGACGTGGTTGCCTGCGGGACGTCCTACCATGCAGGCATGCTGCTGGCATATCTGCTATCTGAAAAAGGAAAGATTTCCCAGGCCTACATAGCCAGTGACTATCAGTTTATTGCAAAACCCGGGAAAAAGACCCTGGCAATCGCGATAAGCCAGAGCGGGGAAACCGCAGATGTTCTCCAGGCACTGCGCCATGCCGGGGATTCCAGGAAGATTGCAATAACCAATACTGTGGGCTCCACCATAACCAGGGTCTCTGATGAGACAGTTTATCTGAATTCCGGGCCTGAGATAGGCGTGGCTGCCACCAAGACATTCACCTCCCAGCTTGCAATTGTTTCAAAGCTTATCTATGGAAAGCAGAGGCTGGAGCCGCTTTCCGGTCTTATCGGAAAGATGCTGGAAAAAGAGAACCAGATAAAGGAGATTGCAACCGGACTTGCCGGAAAGGAGCATGCATTCTTTATCGCCAGGGGCATGAACGTTCCAATCGCCTATGAAGGCTCTCTGAAGTTCAAGGAAATCACCTACATCCATTCCGAGGCATATCCCGGAGGGGAGCTCAAGCACGGCACCCTTAGTCTGATTACCGAAGGAGTCCCGGTAATAGCACTTGCCCCCCGGGACAAAGCACTCCCCAAGCTTTTCGGCAATATAAAGGAAGTAAAGGCAAGGGGTGGAATGGTGGTCAGCGTTACCAATGATGGGGAAGTGGAAAAGGAGAGCGATTATTCAGTCCGGATTCCGGAGGGCCTGGACCCTGCCCTTTACCCTTTTGCCCTGGTGGTTCCCCTCCAGCTGCTTGCATATCATGTCAGCGTTTTGAAGGGCATAAACCCTGACAAGCCAAGGAATTTAGCAAAGTCGGTCACCGTAGAATAGCCTTTATTATTTGCGCCTTCAATTTCTTGTGGTGTTAGGATGGCTAAAGAGCTTGTGGGTGAGGTTTCTCATTATTTCGGAAATATGGGTGTTGCGGCTCTCAGCCTGAAGGGCGAGCTGAAGCTGGGGGACAAAATCAGCATTGAGCACAGGGACGGCTCGGTTGTACTGGAGCAGAAAGTTGACTCCATGCAGATAGACATGAAGCCTGTCCCCTCGGCGAAAGCAGGGGAGGATGTTGCAATAAAGGTGGATGGCCGCGTGCACAGGGGCAACGTTGTATACAAGACTGAGTGACTCAGCGCCTTTTCTTTTTGATGAATCTCTTGCTTATTACCCGGCTCCACACCTGCCAGATAATGATGAGTATGAGCAGTCCGCCTACCACTATGAAGATTGGGTTTACTCCGCTGGCGTAAACTTCTATCGTCTTTTTCTCATCCTTGAATCCTATCTTGCTTACAGTGAGCTCATAGGTGCCTGGCTCGGACAGGGTGAGCGTAATGTTGCGGTCCGAGGTGCCGTCCCTTCCATCAAGTGTCCAGTCAAATCTTTCCACAGGTGAGCCGTCGTCCCCGTCATTGACGTAAACAGTGAACTCCCCCCCTTCTGCTATGCTGGAAGGGGTCCTTACCACCAGGTCGCTGGGTTCCATGGTGGGGTCATAGTTGATTGACACTGATGTAAAGTCCGGGCCGCTCTCCTGGCCGGCCGCATCCGAGACCAGGCAGGAAATCGTATTGAGCCCCGTGCCCAGGCTCTGGGAAGGATTCAGGTAATAGGTCCAGTCAACATCACTGGTGTTGGCCTCAAGCCACTGCCCTCCGTTGATGTTCATGTATACTATAGCGTCCCCTGATTCGGAAACGTACTTTCCGGTAACCACCAGCTCCTTGTTTCCGACCAGCTGGCCTTCAACCGGGCTGGTGATTGAGCAGGCGCGCTCGGTGCTGTGGGCGGTGACCTTTCCGCTCTGGGAGCCTGCGATTATAATATTCTGGTAGAACAGGGTCCCTCCAACCGCTCCTTCAGCCGGCCCTTTCCAGAGCACATCTCCGGAATCCCTTGAGATGGCATAGATGTTCTTGTCGGTGCTGCCCACGAAAACCACTTCCTGTCCCCCCATGAACCCGCTCTCAGGCTGGGACTGGACAGCCAGCTGGGTTTCTGCTTTCCATCTGGGCTGTCCGGTGGCAACATCTACTGCATATACATTTCCATCATTACTTCCGAAGTAAACACTTCCGCCCTCTACAAGGGGGGTGCTTAGAATCCAGTTTCTGGCCCATGCCTCCCATGCCTGGATTCCGTTGGAGAGTGCATATGCATGCATCCGGTCGTCCAGGGCGCCTATATAGACAACCCCGCCCTGGATTACAGGAGCGGACTGCCAGAAGGAGCCCCGGTCCAGTCCGGTGGTCCATATTGTGACCCCGTTTTCTGCGACCTTGAGAAGCTCATCCCCCCTGCCGAAAATCACATAGTTCGAGCCTGCAGCAGGAGGGGTCAACGTTGATTCAGGGAAGTTGTTCAGCCTGCTTGCATCCCCGTTGGCGTCAAGCATCAGGATTCCGTTGTTTGCGCTTACGAATACCGTATCGTCATTGGCATCTATTCCAAAAATATAGGATGCATTGTGCGGGGTGGTATTTAGGTTGGCGGACCACTCCTCATTGCCGCCTATTGAAACCTTTTTCACCATCCCGCCGGGCGTGGAGACCACCAGGCCCCCGTCAAAAAGGACCATTCCGTTAGGCACTTCCCCAATATTCATTTCCCATTGCTTTGCCCCTGTCATGGGAGAAAGGGCATAAATTTTGCCGTCGTCAGACGCAATCACTATGTTGCTGCCGAGAACGACCGGCTTGAGATAAACCTCTCCGTCGGTGTCAAACTCCCAAACCTTGGAGGCTGAGGCAACGGAAACCAGAAGAACCAGGGCAAGCAGAAACCTTTTCATAGGCGTCATCCTGTGAGCAGGGAATCGTGCTTTCCTTCCTCCACTTCCTTGATGGCGTCCCTTGCATTCTTGCCTTCCACGGTTATGCCCATGCTAAGGCAGGTGCCGAGGACTTCCTTGAGCTTTTCCTTGAGCCCGGAGCCCAGGGAATTGCTTTTTGCCCTGGCTATTTTTACTGCGGCCTCGAGGGAAAGGTCTCCGGCCGGGGCCTCCCTGTTTCCTGCTCCCTTGTCAACTCCTGCCTCCTTTTTGATTATCTCTCCGGTGGGGGGGCTTCCCACTTCTATTTCAAACTCCTTGGTGGCAGGGTCTACGCTTACCTTCACCGGAACCTTCATTCCGGCAAAATCCTTGGTTTCCTCGTTTATCTTTGCCACAACCTCTCCGATGTTTATGCCCATCGGGGCCAGTGCCGGTGCAAGAGGGGGGCCTGCGGTTGCCTTTCCGCCTTCAACAATGACATCAATCGTTTTCATCTGCAAATCCACCTTCCTCAGAATAGGATAAAACTATAGATTTGGTTTATTTTATAAATGCTATCCCCAGCCCTCCATCCTGATTGATGAAGGTCCGGTTCCAAGCTCCACCAGGCAGTTCTTCATGGCCTTTATCATGCCGGTGGGCCCGCACAGGTACCAGCGGTACTGCCCTGCATTCTCCGCATATTTTTCAATTATCACTTTGCAGAGCCTTCCCGTCAGTCCGCCCCATTGCCTTTCCTCCCTGGTAAGGGTAACCAGCACCCGTATGGAGGGGTTTTTCTGCTGAAGCCTCTTTAGCTCCTCATGGTACAGGATATTCTCCTTTCTTCTTGCACTGTAAAAGAATATGAAATCGCCCTTCTTCCCCTGCGCTGCAATATGCCTCAGCATGCTGATTATCGGCGAAATTCCTGTGCCCCCCGCAATAAAGCCGGACCTTTCCTCTTCCCCGTATGTCATATGGCCGCCAGGGCGCCCGATTCCCACCACTCCCCCCTGCTCCAGTTTCTCCAGCCTTCCGGTAAGCTCTCCGCCCACCAGCTTGATGCAGAATTCCAGGTAAGGCATATCCGGAGATGATGCAATGGAATAAGGCCTCTTTACAACAGTATTGCCCTGCTCATCCAGCAGGTGAAGAAAGGCAAAATGCCCGGGCCGGTAGTCGGGCACCTCTCCTTCAAGTGGCTCGAACCTGTACACATTCACATCAGGAGCCATGCCCCTGATTTCGGTTAATCTGTATTTACTGAATTCACTCACACTAAACCCTCTTGTTGTTTGGAGGTAAGTTCCTGTGCACATATTTAAATATTAAGCTTCAAATGGAGAGCATGGAGGACGACATCTCCCGTACATTCAAATACGCATCTGATTTCTATCTGCAGCGGCTGGGACTGATAATTGTCTTTTCAGTGCCTTTCATATTTGCATTTCTGATTCCGGTGCTGGTTGCTGCCCCCACTTATCTTTCCCTTGGCGGCGTGTTCCTCAGGACAGGAAGCACTCCGGAGCTTTCATTGTTTGACATAACTGTTACTGCCGCGGCATATGCTGCAGCAGTTTTCCTGATTGCAGACACCATTGTCAACATCAACATCATTGTCCGCTCCAAAAGGACCCTGAATGTAATCTCCCAGGAAATACTTTCCGCCATGGGAAGCCATGCAACCAGGATTTTCTACATCTACACCCTTGCACTGCTCCTTCTTCTTGTGGTTCAGCTTCTGACCTACGAAAGCCCGTTCCGCTCCTGGATTTTCCCTGCATTTTCCCTAATGCTTTCCTATCTCCTGTTCTTTGTCCCCCCTGCCGTAGTGATTGACAACTCTGATACCGCGGACGCAATCCGCCGCTCTGTTTACATGGCGCTGAAGAACCCCCATCTGGTGCTTCTCTGGTCCCTGTTGGGGCTTTTCTCCATCTCTGTGCTGAAAGTCGGCGGCGATTTCCTGTTTTCCAGCCCGTTCTCCAGCTATTTCGTGCTCATAGCGAATTCCCTTCTGCTGCTTCCATTCCTGACCGTCCTCCAGACCCAGATGTACATGGAAAAGTATCCGCTTGCAAGGTAATTTCATGGGAACTGAATCCAGAAAAAAAGAACATATTGAGCTGGTACTAAAGGAGGGCGCACAGCATTTTAAAAGCTCAGGTCTGGAGCGGGCGGAGTTTATGCATAATGCACTTCCGGAGATTTCCCTGGAAGACGTGAACCTGTCCATGGATTTCATGGGAAAGAGGCTTGCATATCCTGTTTTAATCGAAGGCATGACCGGAGGCTATTCCGGCTCGGAAAGCATCAACAGGCAGCTTGCGGAGTCGGCTGAAAAGCACGGCATTGCATTTGCGGTCGGCTCCCAGCGGGCGATGATAGAGAATCCGGAGCTGGCCAAAACCTACAAGGTGAGGGACGTTGCACCCACTATTCCCCTGCTGGCAAACATAGGGGCAGTCCAGCTTAAGAAATATTCAACAAAGCAAATTGAATCCCTGGTGTCATCCATTGAAGCCGACGCACTGGCGGTTCACCTGAATCCCCTGCAGGAGGCAGTCCAGCCGGAGGGGGACAGGGATTTCACAGGTGTGCTTGATGCAATAAAAAAGGCCTGCGAGGAGCTTTCTGTTCCGGTGATGGTAAAGGAAACAGGGGCCGGGATGTCCCAGGATGTTGCGATTAAGCTGAAGCAGGCCGGCGCCAGCTACCTGGACACAGCAGGAGTGGGAGGAACATCCTGGAGCAAGGTGGAGTACCTGAGGGGGGAAGCCCCGGTGCCTGGATTTGAAGAGTGGGGCATTTCCACGCTGGAGTCAATAATACAGTGCAGGAAGGTGCTTCCATTTGTGGCCAGCGGGGGAATCCGGACCGGCATTGACGGGGCCAAGTGCATTGCCCTGGGCGCAGAGATGTGCGGGGCCGCCTATCCCTTCCTGGATGCCCTGAACCGCAATGTGCTGGACGGGTTTGTTGATATCTTCCTGGAGCAGATGAGGCTCTGTGCCTATCTTACCGGTTCAAAAACCCATGAAGAACTTAAAAATGCCAAACTGCTATTTTTGTGACATTTGTTTATAAATGACAACATCTTAACCTCTATAGCGGCCAGTGGGTTTCGCAACCGTCAGGCGACCGGCTATGGCGTGAGTGATGTGGCTAAAGATGGAAAAACATATGTTTAAAAGGAGTTCAACACATAATGCTACTATGGCGCACACATTGTTCTCCAGGTCTTCAGCTTCCAGGCCCGCCAGGCCGCGCCTTGTCGCGGTAAATCCTTCCGGCCACGTTGAAACCATAATCAGCACCAAAGAGAGCAATGGATTTTCCCCAGCCATCAGAAGCCGGGTGGAGCGGGCAAAACAGCACTACTCGGAACTTGGCGCAGAGGATGTGTGCAAGCACAGCCTCAGGGTGCTCAGGGCAGCGGTACAGGGCAAGCTTCTTGACCCCAATGCAGACGAAAGTGATATGCTGTCCATGGAGCTTGCCGACCAGATTCTCTACCATTCACTTACTTCTGAGGGGCACCTTCCCAACGAAGGTCATTTCAGCAGCAGGTTCCATGATGCCTTCCAGCTGCAGCGTACTCTGAACGACCTGGACAGTGCAAAGGGCGAGCGCTCCTCATCCTACGTGGAGCTGCTGAACGACCCTTCCAACGACCTCACCAATCTTCTCATAGCTTTTTATACCAGGATAGCAGACAGCATGACTATACACGACAGGGAAACGCTCAAGGCGTCTGCCACCAAGATGCCCGGAATCTTCCCTGTCCATGGAAGCTGGGCAGAGGTCCAGCAGAATATGGCTGCGCCCATGCTCAACATTTACTGCCCGGTCGCAGACTGGGGCGGCCAGACCCGTGCCTACAGGGAGATGAGGGATAACGCTGTTTATTACCTCCAGCCTGACAGGTTCAGGGGGGTGGCCCGGCATGTCAGGAGCAGGATGGAAGCTCTTGAAAAGGCAAACAAATTCCTTATGGGGCTGATATCAAGGATGGCAACCCGGCTGGGGCTCAGGGTAATCACCGCACCTGATTACCGCGTGGTTTCCAGGGCATTTGACAGCATAGGCCCGGGCACTGTTGCGGTTGCACTCAAGCCTTTCAAGGGGGTGGGCGGGCTCCTAAGGAAATCCGACAAGAAGAGTGTGCCGGTTGACAATGTCCATGACTGGTCGGGCCTCACAGTGATAACTGCGGATGAGAAGCAGATGTACGATGCGGTCAACTTTCTCCACAGCGAAGGAGTGGGGAGGGTTGCCTCGGAAATGAATCTCCGCAGCATCCGCCTGTGCGAAGTGGAGGACCATGCTGCAAATCCCAAGCCGGTCACCAATTACCAGAGCGTCCACATAGATACCGAGACTTCTGCAGAGGAAATGGTTCCGGTGGAGTGCATTGTCAGAACCCTGAAGATGCACAAAAAGGCTGACGAGGGGGAGGCAAGCCACGACCGGTACAAGGAATCCCCCTTGGTGAACGGGGAGAGAAAGCGCTTTGAGCAGAGGCTTGCTGAGATAACCTCATCCTGAGCAGGAAACAAAGCTTTATAATTATTTTTTGCAACATTTTTGTGGCTACAAGTTACGGTACTTTTAGCCACATTAATATGTGACTTTCCAGTTGCGGGAAGAGAATCAGAGGGAAAGGCACTCTTGTGGCATAAAGATACATCTGTAGCAACAATTAAATATATGTTAAGGCGTGATTAATAAATGGCAAGACTGGCAAACCTCCCAAGCATGCGTTCCACTACCCAGAGGGCCAGAAACTTCTACACAAAGTGCAATGCCATGCCCCTGTACAGCCACTGCATGGATGTGATGGAGGTTGCAAGAAAGACCCGCATTCTGGAAGGCCAGGTGATTACTGACGAAAGGCAGAGCTGGAAAAGAAGGATGGCTAATTTCGTAGTGGGGGCAACCATACTTACCCATGTGATTGACAACACAAAAGTAATGCAAAACGGGTGCGCCCTTCCCAAAGGGCTGGGGAGTGATGAGGTAATGGAGGAAAACCGCAACTTCTGCGACATGACTGCCCTGGAAAGAAGGAGCGCGCCTCTCACTGATTTTGTCCCGATACTCAACAACGGCCATGCCCCTCTTGCCCTGCTTGTGAAGCTTGCCGACTACGCAGTGACACACAACAAGGCAGACTACCTGGAAGGCCTGGTCGGAGCGCCCAGCTACCCAATATTCAGGACATACCGTAGCAGGGGGGAGGCTTACCGCTCCTACCGCACTGACGCCAAAGCCGGGGAGCTGATATATGCCCCGGTTGCAGAGCTTTTCGGCTATCCGGGCATTGCCGGAACCATACTCAAGCATTCCTATGCAGTCACCCATCCTGATGTGCACAAGCATGTGATGAAGATTCTCGGAAACGAGGTCATCCGGGCCAGGCTAGGGGTTACCCAGAAAATTGCAAAGGACCTGAAGAGGATACTCAAAACTGCATTCGCCTCATATGGCTTTGATGTGGGTGTGGAAATGAGGCCGGTTAAAAGCGAAGGAAAGCTGATGAGAAAGACGCACCGCCTCATCCGGGAGGACTTTGAAGCAAACCTGAACGGCTCCAGAATGACGAAAAAGGAGTCCAGGCGCTCCCTGGAAAAGTTCATGAAAAGAACGGTGGGGAACTTTGACGGTGAAAGGATTCATGACTGGGTTGCCCTGAGGATAATAGTTAAAAAGTACAACAAAAGGGACATAAATTCCATGGGCAGCCAAGACAGGGAGCGCATAATCGGCATATTCGGTGAATCAGACCCTGAAGGGGAAGTCCTGGACAGTGAAAAGAGCTTCCCGCTTGCAGTGAAGATAGTCAATGACGCACTTTCCACTTACGCCCTGGCAACAAGGATGGATTTCGGTGATGTCAGGCCCCAGAAAAAGAACAAGAAGACCGGATACAAGGCCTACCACTGGGACCTGGGCAGCCAGGGGCCTGCATTTGCAACAAACATTTCCCTTCCTTTCGAAGTCCAGCTGAAAACACAGGAATGGCACGAGGTTGCCGAGCACGGCAAGGCCGCCCACTACTACTACGTAGGCGGAGAGCCTGAATTTATTGACACCATTGCCGCTGCATACAAGGACATAATCTACCGGAACCTGAACGGAAACAAACGTCAGATGCCCTCGAATTCCTGAAGCTTCTTTACTGTATTAAGTACCATGTTTGTGTTGGTTTTCTCAACCCCCGGGATGCCCAGTATCTTTTTTACCAGTGCGGACAGCTCATTCCTGCTTTTGCACATAAGGATGGCTATGGCATCGTACTGGCCGGTGGTGTCATAGACGGCAGCCACTCCGCCCAGCCTGCTGATTCTCTGCTGTATTTTTATCAGGTCCCCCCTTATGCTGACCTGAACTATGGCCATGAATCCGAATCCAAGCTTCAGGTAGTCAAAATTCGCTGAGTAGCCTGTAATTACTCCTTCGCTTTCCAGCTTCCTTATCCTCTCTATCAGTGCTGCCGGACTCATTCCTGTCGCTGACGCAAGCTCCCGGTAGGAACGCCTGCAGTTTCGTCTGAGTTCCAGGAGGATTCTCTGGTCGGTCTTGTCCACCCCCAAATGTTTGGATTTCATCCATAAGCACCTTCATAATCCAAACAATTGTAAAGAAAGTTTTTATATTTTTCTGCTATTTGTTTGGAAACTTTTGGAAAAATAATAAAAATCAGCAATTCCCAGCAAGATATCAAACATCTGAAAGGCGGAATCATGGAAAACAAAATTTTTGAAAGAATTGAAAAGGACCATGTAAAGTTTGTGAATCTCCAGTTTACCGATATATTCGGAATGGTCAAGTCAATAACCATTCCTGTGAACCATCTTGGTGATTCACTGGAGCACGGCACCTGGTTTGACGGCTCATCAATTGAGGGGTTTGCCAGAATACATGAAAGCGACATGTACCTGCAGCCCGACCCGGAAACCTATGCTGTGCTGCCATGGCACAATTCTTCCGAAGGCAATACTGCAAGGTTCATATGCGACGTGCACAAGCCGGACGGCTCGCCTTTTGAGGGCGACCCCCGGGCAGTCCTGAAAAATGTGTTGTCGGAAGCAGAGGGCATGGGATTTGAATATAATGTAGGGCCGGAGCTGGAGTTTTTCCTTCTCAGGAAAGAGAACGGCAGGCTGCTTCCGCTTCCCCATGACAATGGCAGCTATTTCGACATTACCACCGACCAGGCCTATGACATCAGAAGGAATATGAACACAGTCCTGCAGGGGTTCGGCATCAATGTGGAGGCAAGCCACCATGAAGTTGCCCTGGGCCAGCATGAGATTGATTTCCGGTATGCGGATGCACTTGCCACTGCCGATAGCGGGACCACCATGAGATTTGTGCTCAAGGCAGTGGCCCAGCAGCACGGGCTCCATGCCACCTTCATGCCAAAGCCGATAGCAGGGATAAACGGCTCGGGCATGCACGTGCACCAGAGCCTTTTCAAAGACGGAAACAACGCCTTCTTTGATGAAAATGACAGGTACCATCTTTCAAAAACAGCCTACAGCTTTATTGCGGGCCAGCTTGCCCATGCAAAGGCAATGGCGGCAGTTCTCTGCCCTACCGTGAATTCCTACAAGCGGCTTGTCCCCGGCTATGAGGCGCCGGTTTATCTCAGCTGGGGGCACACCAACCGCTCCGCACTGATAAGGATTCCAAGGTATTCCAAAGGAAAAAGCCAGTCCACCCGGTGTGAAATCAGGTGCCCTGACCCGAGCTGCAACCTGTACCTTGCATTTGCAGTCATGCTTAAGGCAGGGCTTGAGGGCATCAAAAACAACCTTGAGCCCCCTGAACCGGTCGAGGAAAACCTTTACGATTTTGACGACCGGAAGCTCGAGGAACTGAAAATCGATACCCTCCCCTGCTCATTGTGGCAGGCATTGAAAGCAATGAAGGAAGACAGGCTGGTGAAAGAGGCCCTGGGAACACACACGTATGAGAAATACCTGGAAGCAAAGACCAATGAATGGGATTCATACAGGATGCAGGTCACACCATGGGAGATTGACAACTACCTGGAGAAATATTAGCTGCTTTAGTAGCAATATAAGACGTAGTCAGAATCAGCGCCCATGCGGTCCATGTATTCGCAGGTGACATAGATGTAGTTCCTGTTGCACTCAAACCTGTAGAAATACAAGTCCCGGAATTCAAGGGAATTCATGTGGTGGACCCTTTTCGCCCCGACTTCCACGAATAATTTGGAGAGGTCAAGCTTGCACTCCACAATATTTGGAGGGCATTCCTCATTTGCGACCCGGGTTGCTTCTTCGATAAGCTTTGGATTGCTGATATCAACGTTTTTTGTGCGAACTACAGAAGAGTCTTCAAATATGCAGCCTGAAATCAGCACTACTGCAAGGAAAAGAAAAACACTCCATTTCATGTCAGAATTAGATGTTCATAATGTAAATATAGTGCGGGCCCGGAGGGATTCGAACCCTCGACCTGCGGATTTCCGCCTTTTAGGAAAAGGCGGCCCAAAACAGGCACCTGTCCCTAAAGGGTAAAAGTCCGTTGCTCTACCAAGCTGCTCAACTAAGGAACAAGTTTTTGTGAAACTTTTTCCTAAAAAGTTTCTGAGCTACGGGCCCGTGGAAAAAACTAATGCCTGATATACTTTAAAAATGCAACTTTCTTAATTAGACAGAAATTGCGGGATTGTATTCGGACTATGTTCAATACACCCAGTTTAAGCCGGGTTGGCAGATCGGCTATGCGGCCGCCTGCAGTCCGCTTTTCCGAGGCTTCGGCCTGTGAGGGGCATAAAGCGGCATAGAAGGGTTCAATAGCCATTACTTTTGGCGAACGCCAATCTCAGGGCAAAAGTAAAGGCGTTGGTCAAAAGCCATGAGGTTGAAAACCTCAGGGCTGGACACCTCCCTTACCCGGCTTTTTATATTTTTTATAATAACCTGAACAATCAGGGTTGCGGTTTGCAAAAGTGCCGGCAGGCTAATGGAAAATCCCTAAAAAGCTCAGGGAATTGCCCGGTTTACGCCCGAGGATGGCGACTGCCGGGCCGCTTTCAATGCCAATGCATGGGAGGTTCTTATAATTTTGGCGGAACACCGGAAAAATTGTAATTATCAAGGAAAATTTCCGGAGATTTCAATTATTTTTTTAAAATTTATGGATTCTATTTTTTCCATAAAATCCTTTTCCATTGAATGAATATTAGGTATTTGGAAATGAGCGAGTCAGTGGTATTTGAGCAGCTGCTTACCATAGTCCTGATACTGAGTGCCGCGAAAATTGCCGGCTTTATTGCAGAAAGGCTGAAACAGCCGGCTGTTCTGGGAGAGCTTTTAATCGGAATTATCCTTGGCCCGAGCCTGCTGGGCTGGATTGACATCCACAGCACCACCCTCACCTTTCTGGCCGAGGTGGGGGTAATTATACTTCTTTTCGAAGTAGGCCTGAAATCCAATATCGATGAGCTGCTTTCGGCAGGACGGACATCAACCCTGGTTGCAGTGCTGGGCGTGTTCATACCCCTATTCCTGGGCTATGCCTACAGAGCGCCTATTTCCTGCACCTTGATTCCGTGGTTTCCTTCTTTGTAGGGGCGACCCTGACCGCAACCAGCGTAGGAGTAACAATGAGGGTGCTTAACGACATGGGCAAAGTCAAGAGCGAGGAAGGAAAGGTCATTCTCGGTGCAGCAGTGATTGACGATATCGTCGGCCTGATTCTGCTTTCCATAATTGTTGACATTGTTGCCCAGGGCGCACTTTCGTTTGTTAATGTCGGAAAAATAACATTCATTGCAGTGGCATTCCTGGCCCTCAGCATTTACCTTGGAATCCGGTTTGCGCCAAGGATTATAAGAATCGTGGACTACCTGAAGGTCAGGAGGACCTTTATCATTGGCGCATTTGTTTTTGCCATGGCCATGGCATATATCGCCAACAGCATAGGCCTTGCAACCATCATCGGCGCCTTCGCGGCAGGGCTGGTCCTGGAAAAGACCCAGAACAAACTGTACTTCCAGAAAAAAATCAGGCCGGTTGCAGCCCTTTTTGTCCCAATCTTCTTTATCATGGCGGGAGCGGTGGTTGACCTTTCCACCATTACCTCGCTCCATGTGCTTGCCACGGGAGGGGTGCTGACCGTAATAGCAATCCTTGGAAAGCTTGTTTCCGGGGCGGGGACATGGAAAAGCCCCGCCGAACCACTTCCGGTTGGAATGGGCATGGTTCCGAGAGGGGAAGTCGGCCTTATCTTTGCAAGCTTCGGCCTCGCCAATGAGCTTGTCGAGCCGGGCATGTATTCAATCCTGATTATCGTTATCATTCTTACCACCCTTGTCACCCCGCCGGCGCTCATGCAGCTCATGCGGGGCAAGGAAGAGGAAACTTCCGGAAAATAAGCATTTATAAACATTTTCTTTCATATTTTATAACAGATATTTATGCCCCCCAGAAGACCCCCTAAAATAATTGACAACAGGAAACTGGACTATGAGACCAGAATGGAAGCGCTTAAGGCAGCCGGGGCACTGCTCCCTGCCAGAAAGATGCTTCCATCACCAGAAGCAGAGCCCCCGCAGGAAAAGCCAGCCGGGGATAAAGAGAAAACCCGGGCGATGAGCGACATGGAGGCCAAAAGGATATTCTGGAAGGCGGTGGATGACATGGTGGGCGTTTACCTCAAAAACCCTTCAATGCTTAAGCGGGTAAAAGAAATGGATTCAAAAGACGCACAGGAAATTGCGGAAGCATTCGGAGGAAAAAGCCATTTCCGCAACACAGCAGGAGTTGCAATCGAATGGAAGTTCAATGAAAGGGGCCAGCCTTACACAGTAAGCCAGTTCCACGAGGTTTTCACGCACCTCTGCAGGTTCTTCAGGCTGGGTAAAAGCTGAATTATCCATAGCTTGTCATGCACTGCTCGGAGCAGAATGCCAGGGTAAGCTTCTTCTCCATTAAATTCTTGAAGTATTCAGGCTCTGATTCTATGTCCTGTTTGCAGTTTGCACATATTGCCATTCCATCACCTTATTGTCGCAAGGGAGCCCATTCCTTTAGGAACGGGGGAATTGCGACTTTCCATACAACTAAAGTCCAAAATTTCCACGGCAATAGAGAAATTTGTTCTCTGTACCCGGAAATGAGGTATCCCTGTTCTTGTTTATAAATGACCTCAGCAGTTTTATTCTCATGTATGTACAGGCCACAGTCTTAAAGTTCCTTATTCCAGCGCAACGCCGACCTTAATGCTTCCTTCAATCTGATGGAACGGGCAAACGCATTG
>WJIU01000010.1 GCA_014730115.1 Microcaldota archaeon | reverse complement strand
GCTACATTCAAGTTCTTTGGAGAGAGTGCGACAGTGGAGGATATCGATTCGTCAGACAAGACGTTTGACTTTGAGCTGGACGGAAAAGACTACCAGCTTGAGGACGGAGAGGATTTTGAATATGAGGACCTGGATTACGAAGCCGACCTCTATTTCAGCGAAGGAGGGCTTTACAGGGTCGTGGTCCAGATAGACTGAGGCTACAGCCTCGTCTGCTCCCTTTTTTCTGCCCGGCTTCTTGCATCGTCCACTATGGCCAGCCAGGAATCCCCTATCTTCATGAAATAGTTGCCAAAGGTTTTGTTAAGGGAGATTCTCATCGGCCTGAATTTCCTTTTGCTTTCCACCGCCACCACGGTGTCCCTTTCCACTTTTACCATTCCCACCCTTTTCAGCCGGGGAAGCACCCGGTTGTAGAACGTGGCCTTGGATATCCCGTTGCTTTTTATGAATTCCGCAATTTCTCCCCCGCCCACCCTGGTTTTTTCGCACAGGAGATGCAGGAATGCAAGCGCAGTCTCATAGTATTTGGGCTGGTACTTCTTTGAGAATATGAAGTTGGTGACCTCTTCTATGCTCCAGAGGTTCCGGGTAGGACTGCCATTCTTGTCTTCAAAGCTTCTGAGTTCAGGGCTGTCGTGCCTGGGAAGGTATATGGATTCCGAGGATGGCACTCCTCTGGAGCTGATGGCCTTCTTTTCCTGGTTCTCCATGCAGTAAGAAAACCAGTGAAAAAATATAATGCTATTCAATCTTCACCGAACATGGAGCCGATTGAAGCTACGCCAGAGCCTACCCTTTCCTCCTCTTCCTTGATTTTCTTTATGATTCTTTCCTGGACATCATCCCTGGCAGGCTCTGCAACTTCCTTCAGTTTTTCGTCTGCCTTTTTCAGGAAATCCTCTGAAGCTGATATGTATATGTAAAGCTTTTCCCTGTCCTCGTCTATCGCCGTCCCCTCCTTTACCTTGTAGCCTGCGCGTGCAAAGCTGTCCTCGCTGTAGGGGTCGGCTTCAAGCGTTTCCATAACATCTGATTTTTTCGAAAGTTCGCATTCATACACTCTGTCCATTATTCCTCCTCCTCAATGGTTACGCTATTCCTCAGCATAACTACTATTGCTGCATAGACCACCGGATAAAGGAAGAACAGGCTGGGTATCTGGATAAACGGGATGAAATTGAATAGCCATGCAAAGGCAAACAGAATATAGAGCCCGATGAAGTATATGTGTTTCTCCCTCCAGAAGTTCAGCCCGTACTTCAGTGAATTGTACAACGAAGAGCCAAATCCTCCCAGCAGTACAAAGGCAGGCGTGAAAAGCATGTGTATTGTAAATGTCATAAAAAGCGCGTAAAGTCCAATCAGCCAGTCCATGAGTTCAATGCCTTCCAGGAAATAGATGTAAATCCCTATTGCAGGACCCACTGCCAGCAGCCAGAGAACCTCCCTCATCAGCATTACCGCAAATGTTTCCGGCGCCTTTTCCATGATAAATGAATAAAACTGGTAGAGGCTTGTCTTCTTTTTTTCCACGGCCCTGCTGTAGGCCCTTGCCAGGCTGGCATTTATCCCGTTCAGGAAAAACAGCAGCATAAAAACAATTATCCCTATCACTGCAAGGGTGGGTATGGACTCCAGGTTAAGCTCCTGCCCAAAAACGGAAAGGAAAAGGAAATAGCTAAGGAAAATGCCCACTGCTGCGAATACAAAGACCAGCAGCATGAATATGTACAGGATGGTGGACCATACAAAAAGAAACGGCTTTTTTGAATATGCTTTAAATGATTTTTTCAGACTGTCTATCAAGGACCTTCACCCTCGTTTTGTAATGTCTAACAAAGCAAATTATTTAAATGACGTCCTCCATCTCCATCTTCATGAAAAAGATTCCGCGGTGCATGAGTACCCAGCATCCTGATAATGTTGCAACTCCCTTTTTTTCCGATTCCGAGGTGCTTGCCCGGGAGGCAGAGGTAAAAGAGGCCTTCTTTGTATTTTCCCAGCTTGGATGTAATGAGCAGATGTGGGACAGCGAAGGAAAAGAAGTGGACAACCAGGTTGTGGAAAAGCTCCTTTCCAGGTATCCGGATTTTTTTGCAAGGCACCCGCTGGGCAGGGAATTCTCACTCACCTACCGGGTACCCAACCCCTCCGTGGAAAAAGAGCAGGGAAAAATCCTCCTGGAAACCATGTACAGCATCCCAAGGGCATATGATGTGGCCCGGGCTGCGGGATTCAAGACCGCCCCCGTTTTCGAGGTTATTCTTCCTATGACTACCTCCCACCAGGAGCTGGACCGGGTTAAGAACTACTATGAGCAGGTGGTAGTGGGCCAGAAGGATGTCAAGCTTGGCTCGGAAAAGATTACAGTAAAGAAATGGGTCGGTGATTTCAGGCCGGAAAGGGTAAATGTGATTCCACTTTTTGAAAACTATGATTCCCTTGCCGGATGCGGCTCAATAGTCGCAAAATTTCTGAAAAAGAACAGGGAAATAGAATACCAGCGGGTTTTCCTTGCCCGCAGCGACCCGGCCCTGAACTATGGTTCGGCCAGCGCGGTCCTGCTTTCCAAGGTTGCATTAAGAAGGCTCTACGCAGTCCAGGAAAACACAGGTATTCCAATCTATCCAATCCTTGGTGTGGGCGGCTCTCCGTTCCGGGGGAATTTCACTCCTGAAAACGTGAACAACTGCGGAGAAGAGTATCCCAGCGTCCAGACCTTCACTGTCCAGTCTTCTTTCAAATACGACTATCCCTTCCGCGATGTTGTCAATGCGATTGACATGATAAACCACCGGCACCGCAGGCCGCCGCTGGAAATTGACGAGGAAAAGGCCCTTTCCCTGGTAAGAAAGATTGCCAGGGGGTATGAGGGCCAGCTCAAGCAGCTTGCCGACACAATCAACGGCATATCTGCATTTGTCCCAAGCAGGAGAGCCAGAAAGCTTCACGTCGGACTGTTCGGGTATTCCCGTTCCATGAAAGGAATAAGCCTTCCCAGAGCAATCAAGTTCTGTGCTTCCTTTTATTCCATCGGCCTTCCGCCCGAGCTTCTGGGCCTGTCCGCACTTTCTGAAAAGGAATTTGACGGACTGCATGAGCACTATGTGAAACTGGACGAGGACCTGAGGGGCGCATCCAGGTTCCTGAACAGGGTGAATCTGGGGAGAATGCCCAAAAAGGTCAGGGAAGGGGTTTACAAGGTGCTGGACTGGATTGATTATGAGGAAGACCCCCAGTATGCCCAGATTACAACCTCCATCCTTGACGACTACAGGGCAGGAAGGCACAGCAACCTGGCCGAAGGCATAAAGTCGGCTGCATGGAAAAGGGGGTTCCTGGGCTGAAGGCAGCATTTATATTTGTAATGAAGTATAATGAAGTTTAATTATATTTCATTACGTGAAAAGATGATTCTGGAATCCGGTATCTTCCTGTTGGGGCTTGCCCTGGTATGCGAATATGTCGACTCCACCCTGGGAATGGGGTATGGCACCACGCTTACACCCATCCTGCTGATTGTTGGTTTTGACCCGTTGCAGATAGTGCCGGCTGTGCTTCTGTCCGAGCTTCTAACCGGCTTTTTTGCTGCATTTGCCCATCATTCTGCAGGAAATGTTGACTTCAGCAGGGACTCGCTGCATCTGAAGGTTGCCCTGCTTCTCGGGGCCTGCAGCGCGTTCGGAGCGGTGTTTGCGGTGTTTGCAGCACTGAGCCTCCCCCAGTTCTATGTCAAGCTTTACATCGGTCTGCTGGTGGCAATCATGGGGCTGGCCATTTTATTGAAAAGGCATTTCAAGGATTCGTTTTCCTGGAAAAGGATTGCAGGCCTCGGCATTCTGGCAGCGTTCAACAAGGGGATTTCCGGAGGAGGATATGGCCCGCTGGTGGTGACCGGCCAGATGTTTTCCGGACTTAACGGGAAAAACGCCATCGGAATAACCTCTCTTGCGGAGGGATTCACCTGCTTTGCAGGCGTTTCCCTGTATATGCTTACCGGCAGTGTTGCGGACTGGCAGCTGGCCCCCTATCTGATTGCAGGGGCGGTACTATCCGTTCCCCTGTCCGCACTGACTCTTAAGAAAATCCAGGAGGCAAGGCTTACTGTCTTCATAGGAATCATTACTTTGCTCCTCGGCCTGGTAACCATTGCCAAAAACCTGAATCTTTTCTGAGAAAGGAGAGCCATTAAAAAAACAGTCAGCTGAATTCCCTTATCTTTTTGCGGGATAACAATGGACAGCATTTCGTTTCATAAAAAATTGCGGGGAAAGCTAACCATAAAGGGAAAGGTTCCCATCAGGGACATGCAGGACCTTTCCACCCTTTATACTCCGGGAGTGGCCGAGCCCTGCCGGAAGATAGCAGAAGACCGCAAGCTGGCCTATGAATACACTATGAAAGGCAATTCGGTTGCTATTGTAAGCGACGGCTCCAGGGTTCTTGGCCTGGGCAATATCGGTCCGGAAGCAGCCCTGCCGGTAATGGAAGGAAAGGCCCTCATAATGCAGCAGTTCGCCGGGATAGACGCCTTTCCGGTCTGCCTGGACACCCAGGATGAGGACATGGTTGTGGAAACCGTCAAGAACATTTCCCCTGTTTTCGGGGCTATCAATCTTGAGGACATTTCCACCCCCAAGGTTTTTGATATAGAAAAACGCCTGACTGATGAGCTGGACATTCCCGTTTTCCATGACGACCAGCACGGTACCGCAGTGGTCGTGCTGGCCGGGCTTTTCAACGCACTGAAGGTTGTGGAAAAAACAGATGATTCAAAGATTGCAGTGGTGGGTGCAGGGAGTGCAGGCTATGCAATTGCCAAACTCCTCCGGGCCGCCGGTTTCAAAGACATTACTGTTTTTGACAGCAAGGGAGCCATCCACGACAGCAGAAATTTAAGCAACTACAAGAAAGAGCTTGCAGGGCTGAACTCTTCCGGTTATCAGGGCTCCCTGTCAGGATTTGCCGGAGCAGACGTAATAATCTCGGCGGCTTCTCCCGGAGCTGTTCCTGAAGATGCAATAAAATCAATGGAAAAGCCGGGTGTGGTGTTTGCACTTTCCAATCCAGACCCTGAGATTTCCCTGCAGCAGGCAGAAAGGCTGGAGGTGTCTGTATTCGGAACCGGGCGCAGCGACTGCCCCAATCAGATAAACAATGCCCTTTGCTTTCCGGGTTTTCTCCGGGCACTGCTGGATTTCAGGGTTAAAAGGATTACTGACGAGATGAAGATTGCCGCGGCCAGAGGCGTTGCAGATACAGTCCCGGAGCCGACAAGAAACATGGTTGTTCCTGATGTTTTTGACCGCAATGTGGTTTCAAACATCAAAAGCAAAGTGAAAGAGGCATTATGATGGAAAAATATATCGAGCTTTTCAAAAGGTATTTTGATTACAAAAACCTGGAATCGTTTGCTGCTGAAATAAAAGAAAAGGGCGGACTCAGGGAAAGCCTGGCCTTTGTGTTGCTTGCTCAGGTGTTTTCCTTTCTGGGAGCTGCCCTGGGAACCGTTGTCGGCTCGTTTTTCAATCCGGAGCTTGCGGAGCTGATTTCTGTCTATGGACTCTTATCATTCATACTGATGGCCATTCTGGGAATACCATTCTTTTACATCTTCTCAGGTGCGGTATATTCTCTTTCTACCCTGCTCGGAGGCAAGGGAACTTTCCAGGGCCAGTCCTATGCCCTGAGCATCATAGGCTTTGCTGCAGGCGCGGCGGTGCTTCCGGTCAGCATCCTTTCCAGCGTTCCGGTGCTGGAGCTGCCTGTCTCTATTGCCTCTCTTGCGCTGGTTGCTTACATGATATATGCGCAGTTCAAGACGGTGAAGGCAGTGCAGCAGCTTTCTTCGCTGAAGGCATTTGCAGTTGTGGGCGTGTTCTGGCTGGCCATGCTGGTGGTGATGACGCTGATAATAATGGCCACTATGCCTGTTCCAGTCCCTTCCTGATTTTCTCATCAATTCGGGAAGGGCCCATTGCACTGGCAATGATTTTTTCAGTTTCTTCCTCTGAAAGCAGCCCCTTCCCTACAATCAGCGACTTCAAAGTGGTGCCTTTCTGATATGCCTCGGCAACCAGCTTGGAAACTTTTGTATACCCAAGATAGGGATTAAATGCAGTTGCGTAGCCGAATGTTTTCTCAAAGTTTTCTTTTGCTTTTTCCCGGTTTACTTTCAGCCCTTCGATGCATAGCTCCCTGAACATTGCAGAGCATCTGGCCAGCATCCTCTGGCTCTGGAGTATGCTGTGCGCAATAAGCGGGGTGGCAAAATTCAGCTCAAGCTGGCCGGACTGGCAGGCCAGCAGAACCGCATGCTCATTTGCCATAACCTGGTAGCAGACCATGTTTACCGCTTCCGGAATAGACGGGTTGAGCTTTCCGGGCATGATTGAAGAGCCCGGTTCTACTCCCGGCAGAACCAGCTCTGCAATGCCGGCCTTGGGGCCGGAAGAAAGAAGCCTGAGGTCATCCGCGATGCGGTTGAGGGTCACCGCATACCTTTTCAATGAGCAGGAAAATGAAAGAAAGCTGTTCATGTTCTGTGTGGATTCCACCGGATTTTCTGAAGCAGAAACATTCAACCCCTCGTTCTTGATGTGTTCAGTTATTCTTTCCCTGAATTCGGGATGGGCAGTTATGCCGGTTCCGGTTGCAGTGCCGCCGACCCCGAGCTTTTGCAGGTTTTCCAGGGAGGAGCTGATTGCAGCCAGGTCCTTTTCTACTGCCTTTGCATATGCGGAAAAGCTCTGGCCATAGGTCATGGGTACTGCATCCTGAAGGTGGGTTCTTCCTGTTTTCACTGCATCATGATACTCTTCGGATTTTGCATCAAAAGCCTGCTTTAATGCCTCTGCTTCTTCCAGGAGACGCGGGTTAAGCCTTATTGCTGCGATTTTTATTGCGGACGGGACTACATTGTTGGAGCTCTGGGACATGTTGACGTCATTGTTGGGGTGAACCAGCCGGTATTCCCCTTTTTTCCCTCCCAGGAGCTCCTCTGCCCTGTTTGCAATGACCTCGTTTACATTCATGTGAAGGGGCGTTCCTGCTCCGGCCTGGAAAGCGTCCAGTATGAACTCCCGGCCATGCCTTCCCTGGATTACTTCCCTGGCGGCATCGGCTATTGCCCTGGCCTTTTTCTCTTCAAGCATTCCAAGCTCCATGTTTGCAAGTGCTGCGCTTTTCTTGATTATTGCAACTGATTTGATGAGCTCAGCATCAACTTTCAATCCGCTGAGCCGGAAGTTTTCCGCGGCCCTTGCGGTGAATGAGCCGTAATATGCATCCTCTGGAACCATTACAGTGCCAATAAAGTCTTCTTCCTCTCTCATCCTTTCATCCTGATTGCAAGAAGCAGCAGCAGGCCGAGGGCAACCGGGCAGGGTGCGGGCATCTCTTCCTCCGGCGGGGGCTCCGGGGGCATTGTTTGCGGGCTGGCGTTGGTTTCATTTTCAGTTGCGTTCTGGGGAGGGGGCGCAGGCACCGGGACGCATTCGTTGTCCTCGCATACGGAGCCGGCAGGACAGCCCTCATCTGAATAGCAGCTGACGTCCTCAATGCATTCCTGGTTTTCGCAGATGTATCCGGGCAGGCAGTCGGCATCCCCGGTGCATTCAGGCGCTTCCACGCATTCTCCGGCAACACAGATTTCATCCTCTTCGCAGTCCCCGCCTTCCACGCATTCCGGCGGCGGGAGGTCCTGCGGGGGTTCCATGAGGCATTTCACATAGGAAAATTCAATCTCCCTGCTTCTGTAGCCGGGATGGTCCACCCTGAGAACATACATATCAGTAAGAAATTCAATGTTTCCGGTTACCTCCATTATGTATCTTCCGGAAGAATCGGTTTTTCCGGAATAGGGCAGGGGCTGGTAGGCGTAATCTGTGTAGAACAGGTAGACGCTTGCATCTTCAACCGGAGCGGTGCCATTGGTTACAGTTACAGCAATCTCCTTGGTATCGCAGTCTATGGTCATACTGATGTCAAGGGTGGGCAGGTTCTCGTTTCCGGTATCCTGTACTTCAATATAATCCGGACTGACCGTGAATGCCATACCCAAGCCAATAACCAGTAAAACAAAGAGGAGCCTTTTCATGACAATTAGTTGTGGCCTCTCATTTATAATTATTGCAGGCATCTTCCCTGCTTGCATCCTGAGGGGCATTCCACATCCTCAGTTACAACATCGTCGTTTTCGCAGTAATACTCCCTGAGCCGGTCATCATCTGTGCATTTGTCAAGATAGGTGGCATCAATCAGGGATTCAATCTCCACTTTTCCGGCCTGGTATATGTTATAGCCTCCATCAGTGTCAGTGCATTTTATCTGTCCGGGTATGCATCTTCCGTATGCGCATTTGTAGTTTTCAGGACAATCAATAATATCGCTTTTTGCTTCTCCTGCCTCACAGAAGAATTCCTTGAGCTTTGTGTCCACACACCTGTCTTCAAATTCTGTTTTCATCGATGTAACTGTTCCTTCAGTGAAAATATCGTAACCATCGGTGTCCGAGCAGGTCTCTATTTCTGATTCCGGGGGAGGCTGGCACTGGCCCTGGTAAGACACCTCCACGCCTTCGCATTCTGCCATGCACTGATTGGGATAGGTTTTCCCATCCTTTCCGCAGACCGGCAGGTATTCTTCGGTGCATGCACACTCCGTCTGGTTGGAGAGGTTTTCTGCAGGCTCCCTGCTGAGGTTTTCTTCAGTTACATTATTTTCAACAGCCTGCTGCAGCTCCTCCCCGGCTGATATGCAGCCGAACAACAGTACAAGAACAATGAAAATTATCCTCTTCATGTTATCAATACCGCCTCAACACATTAAAAAACAGAAGGAGGGCCAGCCCTGCCCCGGCACAGAGGCCAGGAGCCTCCGGCTCTTCGGCCTCTGCGGTCATATTTACGGTTTCATTGGTCTGGTTGCTTTCCATGCTGACATTGGTTGTATTCTGCTCCACCGGCGGCCTGGTTTTATTTGCCCCGGCCGTTTCGTTTGCTGCCATGGGCTCTTCTTCCTCTTCTGGCGGGGAGGGATAGGTCTGGTTGGCATAACAGCCTGAAATGTCAAAATGTATCTCTTTGGAGCGATAGCCCTTTTTCTCAAGCACAAGGATGAAAAGCCCCCTCATCAGGCTGGTATTCCCCGGCAGCTCGTGGATTGCATATCCGTTCTGGTCTGATTTCCTGGATGATATCAGGGGGGTGTCATAATCCACGTATTTCAGGAAAGTGCTTGCATTGCCAACCTTGGTCAGGTTTGCGTCCATCACTATTACCCTTACTGTTCCCTTTTCGCAGTTAACGCTGAGGGAATAGGTGAATTCGGGATGCCTGTAGAAGCCCAGGTTCTTCTGCTCATGTATGCTGGGGGCTACTGCAAAGGAAAATGAGACAAGAAGCAGGAAAAGCAGCCCGGGTTTCATTCTTTGACATCCGCAAAATGCGCAAGCAGCGCTTCCATCTGTATCCTTTCATTTGCGCCCTGGACCAGCCGGAAATTGTGCTCGCCCAGAATACCGACCAGCTTTACCTTCTTTTTTTCCGGAATGTCCAGCTTGGGAATCTCACGATAGACCTGCAGAAGAATGTCCTCCCCGCTTAAGCCGTAGTTTATTATCAGCTTGTCAAGATTTTCCCTTGCCTCCTTGAAGTTGCCCTGGAGTGCAAGCTCGGTCATCTTTCTTACCTCCCCTGGCGTTGCCCTGCTGCTGATTTTATGGACAAGCTTCTCGGTGATATGGGTGGAGTGCATGGCACTTCCCTGCAGCACGTTTATTGCCCTTCTCATGTCTCCTTCAGAAACATAGAAGATTGCATTATAGGCTTCCCCGTCCACCTTCAGGTTCTCCGTTTCCGCTATCTTTTCCAGTGCGGATTTGACCTCCTCTTCAATGAGGGGCACGAACCGGAAGACTGCACACCTGCTCTGCAGGGGCTCGATAATCTTGGAGGAATAATTTGCAGAAATGATGAACCGGGTTACTGAGGAATTGGATTCCATTGTCCTTCTCAGAGCCTGTTGGGCGTCAGAGGTAAGTGCGTCTCCTTCGTCCAGGAATATCAGCTTGAAAGGCGCATCACCAAGCGAAACAGACCTTGCAAAATCCTTTATCCGTCCTCTTACTACGTCTATGCCCCTTTCGTCGCTGGCATTGAGCTCCAGGAAATTGCCGGCCATATTATCCTTGTAGAGCTGGTGGGCAAGTGCAAGGGCGCAGGTTGTCTTTCCGACTCCCGGGGGCCCTGCGAAAAGCAGGTTGGGCATGTTTCTGGTGTTTGCAAATGCCTTAAGGCTGGTAACTGCCTCCTGCTGTCCGGCAACGTCGTCAAGCCCTTTTGGCCTATACTTCTCAGTCCAGGGTAAAATATCTATTTTTTGCATCAGATAAGTTGTCTACCAATATATATAAATTTTGTACGATAGAACCTCCCACCAGAGTGGTTATCATGGAACGTGTGAAAACAGGCATACAAGGTTTGGATGAAATGCTCAACGGAGGAATTCCGGTAGGCCGGCATGTCGCGCTGTACGGCGGGCCCGGTGCCGGCAAGACTTCTTTTTGTTTTGAATATCTGTACCAGGGAGCGAAGATGGGAGAAAACGGGCTTTACATTTCCCTGGAGGAAACCCAAGAGGACATTATAGAAAACATGAAGAATTCCTTTACCCTGTTTACCGACACCTCGCAACTTATTGCTGAGAGAAAACTCGAGATAGTAAAACCGGAAAAGCTTAATCTGGAAGAGGTTGCCAATCTTCTGGAGGACCGGATAACCTCCAACAACATAAAAAGGGCGGCCATCGACTCTGCAACCATGATACGGCTTTCCTTTTCCAGTGAAATCGAATACAGGCAGACCCTTTTTGAATTCCTTTCTCTCCTTAGAAACTTGGATGTCACTACAATCACGACTGTGGAAGCAAGCACCGCAAAGAGGGAGCTGATGGAGTATGACATCGAGCACTTTGTTATGGACGGGATTGTGAACCTTTACAACCTGGACCGGGAGGACCGGAGGGTGCGGGCTCTGGAGATATTCAAGATGAGGGGGACTGACCATTCCCGTGACCTTGTCCCGTTCAAGGTTACCCCCTCAGGAATCAAGGTGTATGTTGGAGAAAAGGTATTCTAGGTGAAATGATGAAAATAAACTTCAGGAAAATCGGAGCAGTTGTTGCAGGGGCAACAATCCTGGCAGGCTCAGCCGCCTTTGCCGGGCTTACTTTTGGTTCCACCACTTTGGTGGACGATGATGGTGCCCCAGCAGCAAAGGTAGTCGTG
>WJIU01000009.1 GCA_014730115.1 Microcaldota archaeon | reverse complement strand
CGACTTCCCTGATGGCCATGTGCTTGAAGGCAGCGTGATTTCAGGAAACCAGCTGGGGGGAATCAATTCCAATTCATACCTGCAGTGCGACGGCTGCCGCCTGTTCAACAACACCTATGACATCCTTGTCAACGAAACCAGTGCCTTTTCGCACACAGTAAATCTCACCAGCACCATATTCGACAATCCCCTTGGAAATCTCCAGAACTACACCAACATTTCCCTCAATGATTCCTACACCGGGCCCCTGCTCTACACACTGAGCTGGTCCTCCAATGAATCCACTATTCCTTCCTCCAGATTCAGTTTCAGGGACAAGTATCTGGATATAGAAAACCTCTCCGGCACTGTATCCATAGATGCAGTTGTATGGCAATGGACCGATGCAGAAGCCTCGGGCTACCTGGAGAAATATCTTGAGCTGTGGGAGCACAACGGCACCGGCTGGACGCTGCTGAACAACAGCCCGGATACTGCTGCGAACACCCTGAGCCAGTTCAACCTCAACCCTGCAAGCACCTACGGCCTGTTCCAGTTTGATGCGCCGGTGTGCAAGGAAATCGGCACTTCCGGCACCTACTCGCTGGTCGGGAACCTGCAGGGTGCACCGGTAAGCGTAAGCCCCAGCGAGGGGAGCAGCCTGGTGGACTTTGCATGCATCAAGATTAAGGCATCAGATGTGGTCTTTGACTGCAACGGCTACAATCTGACCCATAACAATACCAATACGGCCGCGGGAATCATTGTAGCCGGCAATACCACGGTTAATTACACAAATGTCACCGTGAAGAACTGCGGCGGGATAAAAGACTACCGGTATGGCGTCCTCATCCACCGCTCCAGCAACGACGAGTTCACAAATTCAACTGTTCTGGAAAGCAGGCGCTCCGGAGTTTACATCTACAACAGCGATTACAACGAGCTTTCCGGCCTTACCCTGCACAGCAACGTGGACCACGGAATTACAATGTTCGCCAACTACAATGACATTTATGACATTGTAAGTTACAACAATTCCGGCGACGGAATCCGCCTGGACTCCGGCTCCGCCAACAACAGCCTCTACAATGTCACCACATACGACAACTCCCTCTACGGCATAGAGATTTACTTTGCAGATGAAAACAATATTACTGACAGCTATTCTTACAACAACGTCGACGGCATAATAATAACAGTCGGGGACAGCAACCGGCTGGAAGACAATCTTGCCTATGAAAACAGCAGGCATGGCATAAACCTGGCCACCCTGGAAGGTCCGGGAAGTGCCAACAATGCCCTTTCCAACAACACTGTATTCAACAACACCCAGAACGGAATACACCTGGACACGGCTGGCGGCACAGCATTGTACTACAACCTTTACTACAACAACGGCCGGGACTTCGTAGTGGAGAACGACCCGTTCGCATTTTTCACATCCTATTCCATGACCGGCGATGTATTCACCAGTCCGTCCGGCTCCCTGGAGAACTTCACCAATCTGAGCATTTCTGATTCGATGTCAGCCGGGGAAATATATGGCATCAACTGGTCTGCAAACATCTCGGTCCCCCCGGACAGGTTCTCGTTCAACCGGAAATTCGTGGACATCAGCAACCTGTCCACAACTGCCTGTTCCATAGATTCGGTGACATGGAACTGGAACGACAGCGAGCTGAACACTTCCCTTCATAATGAATCGCTCTTTGAGCTCTGGAAATACAACACTTCCTGGACCAAGCTCAATGGCAGCCCGGATACCGCCGCCAATACGCTCAACCTTTCCAGCCACAACCCTGCCAGCATTTATGCAATCCTTCAGAACAACGCAACCCCCCAGTGCCCGGTCATCAGCTCTTCCGGCACCTACCTCCAGGAGTCTGACTTCAGCGGCGCTCCCAACACCAACCTGCCCCTGTCCGGCAGTGCCTGTGTGTACATCAATTCATCCGACGTGGTCTATGACTGCGACAGCTATGGAATGTCTCATGACGGCAGCAACAACACCTACGGTGTTTTCGTAGGGGACAACCTTACCAACGTCACTGTAAAGAACTGCAGGAACATCACCAGTTATGATTACGGCATATACCTTTACCGCACCAACCAGAGCCTGGTGGCGGAAAACACGGTTACCTTCAATACCGGCATAAGCATTACCCTTGATGAAGGCCATTACAATAATGTGGAAAACAACACAATCAACAATAACTCTGTGGATGGAATAACTGTGGATGCCTCGACATACAACAACATAACCAACAATGCAATTACCAACAGCTCTGACGACGGTATCTCAGTGCTCTCCAATGCGGATGCCAATGAAATAAGGAATAACAACGTCAGCTTCTCCCAGGACAACGGCATTGAAATCAGGAATTCAGATGACATCACTGTTGACAGCAACAACGTGTTTGAAAACGGAGGCGACGGCATCTCGGTGGACACCGCAACGGGCGTGGACCTTCCGGGCAACAACGCAGACAACAACGGAGGCGACGGCATTTCGGTTACTACCGCATCCACAATTAACCTTTCCGGCAACGGGGCAGTTGGCAACGGCGGTGATGGCATCTCCATAGAAGCATCTAACGACGTGGAGCTTAGCAACAACGATGTTTCAGCAAGTACCGACAACGGGGTTGAAATCTCAGGCGGCTCGGACAATGTTGCAGTAGACAATACTGACGTCTTTGACAACGGCGGAGACGGCATCTCGGCATCCACAAGCACTGATATCGGCATAACCGGCGGCGCCTCAAGCGGGAATGCAGACTGCGGAATAAGCGTTTCCTACTGCTACAATGTCACCATAGACCCGATATACTTCTGCAACAACATGGACGGCCTGGCGGTCAACAACTCCAACACCACGCTCATTGAGGATTCAGTTGCCTGCAACAACACCCGGTACGGCATCCACATCCTTGACTCCAACGATACCACCTTCAACCTTTCCAGAAGCTACAACAACTCCCTTGACCTTCTGGTAAACAATACCCTGGCCTATTCCACTGTTATGAATATTACATCCCACCTGTTTGACAGCCCGCAGGGGAATGTCCAGAATTGCACCAACATCACCCTTTACGATGAGGTTTCCAGCAACAGTGCATACAGCTTCAGCTGGACCACCAACTCTTCTGCACTGCCTGCCGATTACCTCAGCTTTGAGGAAAAGTACCTGAACATAACCGCCTGGAACGGCACGGTCCAGATAGACAATGTCACCTGGAGGTACCGGCAGGACGAGGTAGGGACTGCCTACGATGAGAATTACTTTGAGCTCTGGAAGTACAACGGAAGCTGGTCCAACGTTTCCGCAGCCAGGGATACCGGCGCCAACACCATCCGGGTGCAGAACCTCAATCCTGAGAGTGACTATGGCATACTACAGCAGAATGTCTCCATGTGCATGCTTATCAACTCCAGCGGAGCATACGAGCTCAAGAACAACATCTCCGGAGCCCCGATTGATGCCTCCGAGCTTCCGCTTGGCTATGACTATGCATGCATAAAGATTGAGGCAGCCGATGTCCTGTTTGACTGCAAGGGGTACCAGATTGCAAACAACGGAACAGCAAATGCCATCGGCATACTGGTTAGCGGTACGTTCTCAGGGGGATACCCGAATATTACGGTACAGAACTGCCCGGACGTAACCCTGTACAAGGCCGGGGTATTTGCATATTATGCGGAAAACGACACCCTGCAGAATGTCACGGCATTCAACAACACCGAGCATGGATTCTATATTCGAAATTCCGGCAACCTTACCATAGACAACAGTACCGCCCGCAACAGCACCAGCCATGGTTTCTATTCACTTTACTCGGATGACAACAATTTCACCAGCAGCCATGCATTCTTCAACTCAGGAAGCGGATTCTACCTGCAGTATTCAGACGGCGGACTGCTTGAAAGCAATTCCGCCTATGAAAACGACAACAGCGGATTTGCCACCTACTGGGCGGACGGATGGGGCTGGCTGGACAACACCGCCTACGGCAATGGGGACTACGGCTTCAGTGTTTATGCAAACTCAGACCGGAACGTGCTGGACGGCAACACTGCCCACAGCAACACCAACGACGGGTTCAGAATCCAGTCCAACAACGAGGAGAACAACATTACCAACTGCCGCTCCCACAACAACTCCGGAGCGGGCTTTTCAGTCTATGCGAATACAAGGAAAAACTACCTGGAGAACAACACTGCTTACAACAATTCCCTGTATGGGTTCTATGTTTCCAATAATGCAACCAACACCACCCTGCTAAACAGCACCGCCTACAACAACAGCGAATACGGAATACATCTGAGTGATGAAAGCAATGATACCAATGTGACCTATGCCCACCTGTTCAACAACACTCTGGGAGAGGTGTTCGCAGGCAGTGCGGCAGGGGAAATTGCCTTCAGCGAGCTGTTTGTGGACAGCCCGGCCGGCAGCTTTGAGAACTACACCAACTTCTCAATAACCGACGATGTCTCCGGCTCCGGTGAAGGATATGCAATTGCCTGGTCTGCAAATGCCTCCGGGCTTCCATCATCCCGGTTCTCCTTTGAGCAGAAATTCGCAAATATCAGCATCCCGGCGCCCTATTCAGCGCCTTCCATAGATGAAATTGTCTGGCACTGGACTGATGCAGAGGTGGCTTCCCAGGCCTATTACAACGAGTCCAAGTTCGAGCTCTGGAGATACAACTCCTCCGGATGGACCATGCTCAACGATTCTGCAGACACCACCGGAAACATGCTCGCCTTGCACAACCACGACCCGTCCAGCAACTACGGCATCCTCCAGAGCAACGTCTCCGCAAACTGCCCAATCATAGCTACTTCCGGAAGCCATGTCCAGACCCGGAACTTCACCGGCGCACCCAATGCAGTGGGAGGGATACCTCAGGTAAACCGGGCCTGCGTGGTTATCGCTTCGTCCGACGTGGTCTTTGACTGCAACGGCTACAACATCACCAACAACGGCACTGCAGATGCGGCAGGAATAATCATCAACGGCTCCAGCTCAGTCAATTACACCAATGTCACAATCCGGAACTGCCCGCTAATATCAGACTATGGTGTGGGTATTGAGGCCTTCCGTACTGACAACGGCACAGTGATGGACTCCGAAGTGCACAACAGCACCCTTGCAGACTTCATTGTGTATGCAAGCAGCAACATCACACTCCGGAACAACCTGGGCCGTGACACCAACACCAGCTTTGAGGTGCTGGACAGCATCAATACGGTGCTTGACAACAACACGGCCTACAACGTCTCAGATTATGGATTCTTTGTAAACCGGAGCAACTACAGCACCTTCAACGGCAACGAGATGGACACAAGCGCCTTCCTGGGCTTTGTGTTCCAGCACTCCCATGATTCAGTGGTGGATAACAGCAGCAGCCACAACGTTTCCCTGGATGGCTTTGTGTTTACCAACAGCTCCAGGAACAACCTCACCAACCTGACTGCCTACAACAACTCCGGCGACGGCATCGACCTGGCAGACTCTGCCGATGCCAGGATTGTGGACTGCGCCACCTATGACAATAACGGCGGCATCCATGCAACCACCAATTCGGACAACCTGGTCCTTACTGACAATTATCTCTATAACAATACCTTCGACGGTGCATGGATAAGCGACTCCGACAACATCACCTTCACAAACAACACTGCAAGAAACAACGGGAATTTCGGAATCAGGCTTGTATCCTCTGTTGCTGCCGGGTTTATCGAGAACAACGTATATGACAGCAGCTATGATGGGTTCTACATAGAAGCCAGCAGCAATGTTAACATGACCAACAACACGGCTGAAGACAATGTCCAGGATGGCTTCCACCTGAAGAATGTCTCTGGCTGCAATATCCTTAACAACACCGGCCGCAACAATATCAACGGCAGCGGTTTCGGTGCCGGCCAGCTGTCTGCATCATGTACTTATGTTGACAACACGGCTTACGGCAACGGCAATGAGGGAATGGACCTTGAGGATGTTTCAGATTTCAGTGTGGAAGACAATATCATTTATAACAACACCGGGGGAGGCATTGTTATCCAGGATTCAAACGACACCAACATTACCAACAACCTGGTCTATGGCCATACGTCTGCACCGGACACCTTCGGAATCCAGGTCCACATATGCTCAAACGTGCTGGCGGCTCACAACAATGCATCTGACAACGGCGCAGGAATCGGAGTAATAGCATCAACCAATTCAAGGGGGGCCGGCAACAACCGGATAGTGAACAACACTGTCCATGACACCCAGCTGGGAGGCATTATCGTATACATTTCGGATGACACCCTGGTTGCAAACAATACCGCCTCCAACAACGGACACTCTTCCTACATAGTTACAGGGCTTGATGTCTATGACGCATTTGGAAGCGGCCAGATATACTACAGCGCAGACAATAACACCCTTTCCGGCAACCGGGCATACAACGACAGCGGATTCATCCTGCTGATGACAACCAATGCCACTGTGGAGGACAACACTGCTGCCAATGCCAGCGGATGGTTCAACTGGTCCGAAGCGGGACTGGCAGAGGACGATTCCGGATTCATCCTTTCCGGCTCCAACAGCTCTGAGCTCTTCAACAACACTGCCTATAATTTCACTGCCAGCAGCTCCTACGGCTTCTACCTGAACAAGAGCCACTACAACCTTGTGAAGAACAGCACTGCATACCTTGCTGACATCGGATTCAGGCTTGACAACTCCACCTACAACAACCTTACCCACAGCGAATCCTACGAGCACGGCCACCACGGAATGACCCTGCAGGAAGGCAGCCGCTTCAACCATCTGGAAAACAATACCCTCTACAACAACGCTGACTCCGGAATCGGGCTGGAGCTTTCCGACAACAACACCCTGGCAAACAACACTGCCTTCAGCAACAACCTGGGACTCGCAATGCAGCTTTCCGACGACAATTACCTTCTGGACAATGCCGCCCACTCCAACACCCAGCAGGGCTTCTCTGTTTCGGCATTCTGCACCGGAAACGAATTCATAAACAACACCGCCTACAACAACAGCCTGGCCGGGTTCCTGGTCTACAACAGCAGCAACAGCAACAACTTCACTTCGGTGAACGCCACCGGCAACTTCTTCGGCTTCTATGTCTTGGGCTCAGAAGACAACCGCATAGACCCGTCGTACTTCTGCAACAATACCTACGGCGTATACATCAACATGTCCAACGGCACAGTAATCGACGATTCCGTTATGTGCAACAACAGCCAGCACGGAATCTACATACTTGATTCCAACGACACCCTGGTGAACAGGTCGGAAGTTTTCGGCAACTCCAATTACGGTATTTATCAGGAGAATTCCACCTGCAGCAACTTCACGGACAGCAACATTACCGAAAACACCATCGGCGGAATCCGGTTTGACGCCAACAGCTCCTCTTCCGGGCTGTTCAACAACTATGTGTGCTTCAACGGAATGGACCTGAACAACCTGGGGTCCTCCAACAGCGGGGAGCTGGACAGCTGCGATTCATTTGCAGGATGGTCAGAGAACGGCCACCTGGGATGCGAGTTCTCCTGCACGAAATTCTGGCACCGCTTCTTCGGGGATGTCAACGGAACCATAGTCCTTACTGATGTAAACGCAGCTGACTATGTATATGAATGGGAGGCGGAGGGCTTCAACATCTATTTCGCAGACTATGACAGCGCAATAAACTGGGGCCAGCTCCAGGCAATAGGCAGGAACACCACCAACGGCACGTCGTCCAATGACTTTACCGAGCTGGACACTGCATTCAGCAGCTCCGGATTTGAGGACAATATTACTTCCACATATTCCTCGGACGGCACCAGCCCGCTGGAGACCCGCAACTACACAGTATTCAACAGCCCGGTGGACAATGTTCCGGTTGCAAATTCAACCGTTGCCGACACTGTATTCCAGACCGGCATCCTGTGGGACACCGGGGACGGCGGGGCGGAGTATTCCAATGCATTCAACCAGAGCACGGTGTGGATTGCATCGGTCAACGGCTCGACCGCGGACGCCTACGGAACCTACGACTACCTCATCCAGGTGCCCTACACCCTTTCCACCTATGAGGCCGGCAATGACCTGGTGGCAGTTTATCTTGAATTAAGGTAAAGCTCCTGTAATTTTTCTATTTCTTTATAAAAGTAAGACCTGATATACCGCCGGTAGTGTATTTCATGCGAAACGGTGCATGGCCGAAAGAGAAGAAGAGCGGCATAAAACCCCTCTTGGTCCTTGTGCTTTTCTTAGCTTCAGCTTTGTCGCTTTCTTACAGCTACCATTGCCGCCCTTCTGATGAATCATTTTACTATTCCAATAACCCAATTTTCAAGCTAAGCTATAACAGTGAGTTTGAGCCTGACTTCTCCAATGTGCTGGTGCAGTTTGTGGACCGCAGTGGCCATAGCGTAACTGTCCCTTATGAAATTCTTTCAAAGAGGGATTATGTGTGGGCAGTGCTGGCCCTGGGCCGCACTCCTGGAAAAGACCAGCATATTGTTGCTTCTGCTTCTCCCGGTTCCGGATACCAGGAGCAGGAATCCGGGGACTTCAGCGGCTCCACAGGCGGGAACCGGCCGGAAAGAAAGAATTTTCCGGACCGGGGCGATGCCAACAATACCTCAACTAACGCAGGCAATGGCGGCAATGCAACATTCTTCAGGCCATGGGACGGCCGCGTGAGAATCAGCGAGGCAGTCAGCGATGCGGAGGGGAACCGCCTGGAAACCGAAATAATGTTCATATCAGAAAGTGATTCATCAGCAGTGTATTGGAACAGGGGATACTGCCATTCACACGAAATCCCGGCAGGTGCCTATACAATCAAAATCAGGCCGAAAAACCACCCCATTGAAAGCATTACAATCAGGAATTTCAACATTGATGCGGATGTCAACCAGATTATCGACCTGGACGAGCCTGATGAAAGCGTGGTGGAAGGCCCTCCCGGCGTAAGATTCACTGAGCTGTACGCAGTGAATCCCAAAGCAGATGTGAGCGGCACTTTTACCGCAAGGGCAAAAGGCAGCAGGGTATACAAGTGTGCGGACTGGGATTTTGAATCCCGGGCGTGCCTTGGGGAGTGGAAGAACATCCTGAATGTGACTCCCGGCGAGTACTACACTATTGAATTCAATTCCACCGACCCCGCATACGGGGAAGGAAGCGACTATTTCACCCTGAGGAGCATAACTGTTGACGGTGAATTTGAGGACTGGGAAGCGGTTCTTTCCAACCCCAACAATGTCATTGAGGATGGCATACAGGGGGTGAACGACAATGATGCAGGCCAGACCGCAGACCGGGACCTTACCCTTTATGCCTTCACCTGGGATGAGGATTACCTGTATTCGTATTTCAGGAGGACAAGCTCCGGCAACAGGGTGGTGCAGCTTCTTCTTTACATCGATACTGACAATGACGGCCTGCTGGAAAGCAGTGACAGGGTTGTCCGCTACAGGTGGCCGAACAACGGGCAGTGGGACTCTTATCTTTACAACTATAGCCCTTCAAATGCATCCGGAGACCCGATAACCGGGGACGGGGTAAACGAGCCGGGCGGCGTTGCCGGGGAAACATCACTGGAAAGCAGCATCCAGGGGGGCTGCGCCAACAACATCAAGGTTGAAACCAGGATAAACTGGAGCTCTCTCAATCTTACTCCCGGCTCCCCAGTCCAGTTCCATGTTTCATCTGCCCTTGGCTCAGGGACCAACCTCCCCGGCCAGATAGAAGATAATCTGAACTCATTAAACACACTGCTGGTGGATGTGGAAATCTTCCCGGACAATGAAGGTGCCGGTTACAACGGGGACACCGTGTACTACAACCACACGGTCACCAACCTTGGGAATGCCAATGACACATTTGATATTAAAACAACAGGCACTATCCCTGGTTTCGCCGTGAACCTGACCTATGCAAATGGCACCCCCCTTGCTGACAGCGACAACGACACCAGGCCTGATACAGGAATTCTTGGCCCGGGGGAATCGGTGAACATCACTCTAGCCATTACAATAAGCGGGGCGAGCAGCGGGGACATTGATGAAACCTTTGTAACCGCCACATCATCTACAAATGCAGGAGTCAGTGACAGCGCAAAAGACGCCACATCAATCGGGGCCGTAGTTATATATCCTTCAAGGTCAGGAAGGATAATCAACGGCTCCACGGTTGTCTACAACCACACCGTGGTGAGCAACCTTCCCGGAAACAACACCATCAACCTCAATGCAGCCTCCAACAACAGCTATGTCGTGAACCTTACCTATGTCAACGGAACCTATCTTAGCGACAGCAACAGCGACGGGCTTGTTGATATCGGGAATGTGAGCCAGGGAACGTCAGTGCCAATCCAGGCAAGGATATCGGTGCCTGCTGCCGCATTGATTGGCAGCCAGGACATCACTACCGTGGCTGCGCTCCAGGCGTCGGACAATACTGTGAATTCGTCGGTTAATGACACCACAACCGTGTCTCCCCCCATAGACATCTATCCAAACCGTACCGGGGTGGTTGCTGTTACCGGCTACATATTCTACCGGCACACAGTTGTAAACAGCCTGAATGTGTCGGACACTGCAGACATAACCAACAGCTCCTCCAGGAACTGGTCTGTGACGTACTTTGATTTGGACAAGGTGACCCCCCTGAACGATACCGACGGCGATTCCATTCCGGATACCGGCCCGATTTCCCCCTTCGGAGGCACCAGGGACATCTACGTCCGGGTGCATGTTTACCCCCCTCTGGTGCCTGATGACACCGAAGACATAACCAATATCACTGTTAATTCCAGCATCTTTCCTTCGGAATCGGATTTTGTTTCGGACAATACCACGGCACGGCTTTTGATTACCTTTGAGGACGCTGCCCACACCCGGTTTGAGGACCTTTTCAACAATACCCAGACGGTGTATGCCAATTCCTACGGCCTGTCCGCGTATAAGAAGGTCTACTACATGTGGTACGACTCCAACGGCACCCTGGTGCGGCAGAGCCCTGCGCTGGATGTGGACTCCAACGACGAGGCCGCGGACCAGCTCCAGCTCAATGCCTCCCTGCCGGTGGGCCAGTACTCCGTTTACATACACAACGACAAGAATGGAAATGTCATATCCACAGAGTATTTTGAAGTCTTTGGAGTTGCCAATGTTACTGTGGTCTCTCCAAACGGCGGGGAGTACTGGAGCGGAAACAGGACCATCTACTACAATATAACCGACAATTCCGGCCAGAATCTTTCTGTTACAATCCAGTATTCCCAGAACAACGGCTCCAGCTGGAGCAATATCACCACCGTCATCCTGAACACCACCAACTGCAGCTTTGACCCCTCCCTGCAGTGTGTGGAAGGCCAGTTCAACTACACCTGGGACACCACAACGGTCAGCGACGGAACCCAGTACCTGGTACGGATAGTTGCCAACAACACCTATTTCACCGGTTCCGATGATTCGGACGGTGTTTTCACGATTGACAACAGCGGCTGCAGGATTATTGACTCCCCGGGCAGCTATTCCCTCGGCTCCAACGCGCTTGGTGCGCCCTTCAATGCATCCGAGGTTGCGGGGATAGGCTGGGCCTGCATCAAGATTGCATCCAGCGATGTGGGGTTTGACTGCATAGGTTATAATATCACTAATGACGGAACTTCGGATGCTGCAGGCATTGTGGTAAACGGCTCCGTTTCAGTGAACTACACCAATGTCACCATAAGAAACTGCCCCGGGGTATCCGGATACCAGGAAGGCATCTACGTTCACCAGACCTCAGACAACACAGTGGATAACAGCTCATCATTCAGCAACACTGCTGACGGGCTGCTTGTCTTCAACAGCACCAACATCTCCTTCCTGAACAACAATGCTTACAACAATTCGGCGTATGGCATATGTCTTAACCAGTCCTCAGGCGGCAACCTTACCGGAAATAATATCACCGGAAACGGCGCAGGGGGAGCGGTTATTGATTCCTTTTCTTCATTTAACAGCCTTGATTCCAATTATATCTGCTTCAACGGCTTTGACCTCTCCGGCAAGGGAAGCAACAATTCCGGGCAGATGGACAGGTGCGACTCATTCTCCGGATGGTCGGAGAACGGCCACCTTGGCTGCACTTATACATGCTCTGATTTCTGGCACCGTTTCTTCGGCAATATCAACGGCAGCATTGTGCTCACCCATTCCGCAGCCATCCAGTATGTGTACAGCTGGACATTTTCCGAGGCACAGCTTTATTTCACTGATGCGGATGAATCAATAAACTGGGGCCAGCTCCAGGCAATAGGCAGGAACACCACCAACGGCACCTCTTCCGATGATTTCATTGAGCTGGACAATGCACTGAACGGCACCGGATTCCCTGATAATATAAACTCCACATATTCTTCGGACGGAAGTGCTCCGCTGGAAACAGGAAACTATGCCGTCTTCAGCAAACAGATAAGCCATGTGCCACTGGCGAATTCGTCAGTCTTCAACACTTCTTTCAAAACCGGCATTCTCTGGGATGCGGGAGACGGGGGGAGTGAGTATTCCAATGCATTGAACCAGAGCACGGTTTGGGTAGTGAAAGCAAACCAGTCAACCCCGGATACATTCGGCACATATGGTTTCCTTGTCCAGGTCCCCTATACACTTTCTACATCCGAACCCAACAATGACGCAATCGCAATCTATGCCGGTTTCCAGTAGCAAATTATTAAACCATTAATTTCCTATCTCCTTCACTGGTAAGCATGGAGCAGAGGCTGGAAATTTCCGTAAAGCACCATATCAGGGATGTTCAGGGGGAAGAGCTCAGGGAAAAGATAAAGGAATCCATGGGCATGGGCGTCCGGTGCAACTATGCGGATGTCTACAATATCGGTGAAAGCCTTCCTGAGCAGGAGATGCAGGCCCTTGCGGAGAGCGTCTTCAGGGACAGGGTATCCCATGACTATTCGGTAAAGGAGCCGCTATACCATGGCCGCTGGAGGATAGAGGTAGGGATGCTGCCCGGAGTTACCGACAACGTGGGCAGGACCGCTTCTGAGGCCATTAAGGACAAGCTTGGCAGGAAAATTGATGTTTATCACTCTCGCATGTATGCAGTTGAAGGGCAGCTGGACGAATCCCTCTGCAGCCGCATCGCAGACATGCTCCACAACCCCCTGGTAGAGAAATTCATGGTGCACCCTCCCGGAGCTGACCCTCCCCCCTATCTTCCCAGGGTCAATATCCCTCACGAGCCCACAGTCGAAAGAATCAGCCTTCACATGAGCAAGAAGAGGTTCCAGGAGCTTGCAAAGGACCGGCTTCTGTCCCTTTCCGTGGACGAATTCGTGGCAATCAAGAAATACTTCAAGCAGGAAAAGGTAATCAGGCAGAGGCTGAAGGCAGGGATGGACAAGAAGATAACCGATGTGGAGCTGGAGGCCCTTGCCCAGACCTGGAGCGAGCACTGCAAGCACAAGATATTCAATGCCCAGATAAGCTATGAGGAAGGCGGAGAAATCCATGCCATCAACTCCCTGCTAAAGACGTTTATAATGGGGGCAACCGAGCAGCTTAACAAGCCCTACGTGGTCAGCGTGTTCAAGGACAATGGCGGAATAATCAAGTTCAATCCCGACTATGACATTGCAGTAAAGGTGGAAACCCACAATGCGCCGTCTGCCCTTGACCCTTACGGCGGCGCACTCACCGGCGTTCTGGGAGTCCAGAGGGACGTCATGGGAACAGGGCTGGGGGCCAACCCCATTGCCAACCTTGATGTCCTCTGCTTCGGGCCCCAGGACATGCCTGAAGAGGACCTCCCCAAAGGCGTGCTTCATCCGGAGAAGATATATGAAGGGGTAGTAAAAGGCGTAGAGCACGGGGGAAACAAGATGGGCATCCCTACTGTGAACGGCTCCATTGTGTTTGAAAAGGAATATGCCTACCGCCCCCTGGTATACTGCGGGACTGCCGGCATCATGCCGTCCCGCATAGACGGGAGGAGGACCTCGGACAAGGAGGCCAGGCCCGGCTACCTTGCAGTGATGGTCGGCGGGAGAATCGGAAAAGACGGCATCCACGGGGCCACCTTCTCATCTATGCAGATAGATTCATCAGTTCCCCAGAGTGTGGTTCAGATAGGGGACCCCATAACCCAGAAGAAAATGCTGGACTTTCTTATGAAGGCCAGGGACAAAAGGCTTTATGAGGCAATCACCGACAACGGTGCAGGCGGTCTTTCTTCCAGCATAGGGGAGATGGCCCAGTTCAGCGGGGGATGCGAGATTTACCTGGACAAGGCCCCGCTGAAATACAGCGGGCTGGACCCCTGGGAGATTCTGGTCTCTGAATCCCAGGAGCGGATGACCATCGCGGTCAGGCCGGAGAAGATTGGCGAGCTTCTGGAAATGGCCAGGCTCTACGGCACCGAGGCCACGGTGGTGGGCAAGTTCACCGGTACCGGCAAGTTCCATGTGCTCTATGAAGGCAAGACTGTTGCCTACCTGAACATGAAGTTCCTTCATGAAGGCGTTCCCCAGCTGAAGCTGAAAGCATCCTGGAAAAGCCTTCTGTACAATGAGCCGGCCCTGCGGGAGCCGGACTGGGCCAGGACCCTGCTCAGGCTGCTTTCATCGCCCAACATCACCACAAAGGAGAGTGTGATACGCCGCTATGACCACGAGGTCAAAGGGGGCAGCGTAATAAAGCCGATAATGCTGGGCCCGTCGGATGCAGCGGTAATTAAGCCCCTTTATGATTCTGATGAGGGGCTGGTGGTTTCCCATGGCATCTGCCCGAAGTTTGTGCACGACGGCTATAACATGGCATCGATGGCATTTGACGAGGCCGTGAGAAACGCGGTTGCGGCCGGGGCCAGATTCGGCTACCTGGCCTGTCTGGACAACTTTTCCTGGCCCGACCCGGTGAAGTCGGAAAAGACCCCGGACGGAGAGCAGAAGCTGGGCAGCCTGGTACGCGCCTGCATCGCCCTTTACGACTGTGCAACCGGCTATGGAATTCCGATTATTTCAGGAAAAGACAGCATGAAGAACGACTATTATTCGGGAGAAAGGAAGTACTCCATTCCGCCAACCCTGCTGGTTACGGTGATTGGCAAGATAGGCAGCATACACAAGGCCATGAGTTCGGAATTCAAAAGGCCCGGCGATTTTATTTACGTGCTCGGAATTACCAAGGATGAGCTGGGAGGCAGTGAGCTCTACCGGCTTTTAGGTGCAAATGGTAACAATTCTCCCCAGGTAGACGTGGAGGAAAACATGAAGACCTACAAGGCTCTGTCCGGGGCGATAGAGCAGGGCCTGGTGTCATCTGCCCATGATGTTTCGGACGGGGGCCTGGCGGCTGCATTTGCGGAGTCAGCTTCAGGCCTGAAGATTGGTGCGGAGCTTGACCTTGGAAAGATTCATGCCGAGACCAGGAAGACTGCGGCACTGCTTTTTGCAGAAAGCGCAGGCAGGTTCGTGGTAAGCGCGCATCCCCGGGATGCCGAGAAATTTGAATACGCAATGGGCGGAGTAAAATTTGCCCGGGCCGGAAGGGTCAGGGGAGACAGAAGGTTCATAATAAAAAACGGCGAGGAGATTCTTGTAAACGAGCCGGCAGAGAAAATAAATGTTGCTTACAACAAGGGGGTATGATGTTTTCCCGGATAATGGATGAAATTGCAGGCGCAGTTGCCGAAGCGGCAGAAATACCTGCCGGGGAGGCCAGGCAGACCATTGAAATGGGCAGGTTCGGGGACCTTTCCAGCAGGGCAGCATTTGTGCTTGCAAAAAATAAAAAAGAGAATCCGGCAAAGCTTGCCCAGGAGATATCGAAGAAAATTAAAAAGCCGGAAAGCGTTGAAAAAGTGGAGGCTTCGGGACCATACATCAACTTTTTTTTCAGCAACAGCGCATTTGCATCCATACTTTCAGAGATACTTGAGAAAGGCGAAGATTACGGCCGGGGAAGCAGGAAAAAAAAGAAAGCGATAATCGAGTTTCCCTCCGTGAATCCCAACAAGCCATGGCACGTGGGCCATCTACGAAACGCCCTTCTGGGCGACTCCATAGCAAGGACCCTGGAGTTCAACGGCTACCAGGCCGAAAGGATGGACTACATTGACGACCTTGGCCTCCAGGTGGCCCAGAGCCTCTGGGGATTTCTGAATTACGATTCCGAGCCGGCCGGCAAGTTTGATGCCTGGCTGGGGGAACAGTACGTTGGCATTGCAAAGCGTTTTGAGGAGGAAAAGGAAGTGGTGAAGGGGGTCAGGGACACCCTCCAGGCAATGGAGGAGGGAGACAACCAGATAGCCGCTGCTGCCAGGGACATGGCCGAGAAGTGCGTCAAGGCCCAGTACCAGACCGCATTTGACTTTGGAATCTACCACGATGTTCTGGTCTTTGAGAGCGATATAATGCGCACCCTGTTCGAAGATGGGGTGGAGCTGCTCAAGCAGTCGGATGCAGTGTTCCATGAGACCGAAGGAAAGAATGCAGGATGTTGGGCGGTGAGGTTCCCTCCTGATTCTGAATTCGGGAAGATGGAGAACCCCGACAAGGTTCTCATCCGGAGCGACGGGACTGCGGTTTATACCGGCAAGGATGTGATATTCCATCTCTGGAAATTTGGAAAACTCCAGGATAAGTTCAGGTACAGTCCGTTTATCGACCAGCCTGGCGACAGTACTGCATACATGACCTCTCCGGAAGGGGAGGACATGGAGTTTGGGGGCAGCGACCGGGCAGTGAACGTTATCGGAGTGGAGCAGAAGTACCCCCAAAAGGTGATTGTGCAGGTTCTCAACAAGCTTGATTTTGCCGAAGAGGCAGAAAAACTACACCATCTTTCCTACGAGCACGTGGCTCTTCCCGAAGGCAAATTTTCGGGGAGAAGGGGAACCTGGGTTGGATACACTGCAGACGACCTTCTGGAAGAGGCCAGGGAAAAGGTCTTGGAAAGGATTAAGCTCGATGTTCCGGAAAAAGAGAGGCAGGAGATTTCCAAGGTGGTGGGGGCAGGGGCAATCAAGTTTTCATTTCTGCGGACCAGCTCCGAAAAGCGCATTACTTTCAAATGGGAGGAGGCCCTTAACATGGAAGGCGATTCCGGCCCCTACCTTCAGTATGCCTATGTAAGAACCAAGGGCATTCTCAGGAAATCCGAGGAGACTCCCGCCGCAGAAGCAATTGAATTCAGTCAAGAGGAAAAGCAGCTCTTGAAACGGCTTACCCAGATTTCCGAAGTTTCTGCCAGGTGCGGCCGTGAGCTTGCCCCACACCATCTTGCCCAGTATGCACTGGACATATCCACAGATTTCAGCAGGTTCTACACCACCTCCCCGGTGCTGGGGGCAGAAAGCGAATCAGTAAGGAAGACCCGCCTTGCAATCACCAGGGCCACCAGCATTGTGCTTAGGAATACCCTGAACCTGATGGGGCTGGAATGCCCGGAAAGGATGTAGCTATTGTTTTTCTATTATGAAAGTAAGGGGGTCCTCGGCTGAGAACCTGCTTCCGGAAACATTGGTTTTTCCTGCCTTCATCGCCTTGTTTATCTCCGAATTTATGCTGCTCATATAGGAATGGAAAACAAGCAGGGGGAGTACAACAAAGGGTATCAGGAAGCAGCCGATTCCGGGATTCAGGTAGGTGAAGATAAGTCCTGCCAGGGCCAGAAAAACCAGGCCGAAGAACACAATGTAGTACAGAATCATGTTTTTGTATACTATTGTAATCCGGTCTTCGGTTTCTGTGCGGTCATAAAAAATGCCCATTCAACCCCCCCGTATTGCTTTCAGTGCCTTCCGGAGACTTCTTTTAATCCCGTGCTTTTCAAAAAAATCCAGAATGATGGAAACATCCCTTTCCAGGAATTTCTCTGCATTGGGATGGCCCTTGACGACGCCCTGTCCCCAGTCTATGAAATAGGGGATGTCCCCTATCATAATATTGTATTCGCTGACGTCTGCATGCACGAGGTTCGCCTGATACATTTTCCTTATGTCATCCAGTATTGAATCAAGGTCTTTCTCTCCGTGCAGCGGCCCTACCATGTCCATGGTGGGGAAGGGCAGCTCCCCCACCCCCAGGAACTCCATTACTAGGATGTTTTCCAGAAGGTAGTACGGCATTGGGGCGTGCACCCCCGCCCTTTCACATATCTCAAGATTCTTGTACTCCTTCCTGGCAAATGCCTTGACTATTTCTTTTCCTGAGGGCTTGATTTTTTCGAAGCGGGGGTCCCCGGTAAGGTACTGCTGCCTTTTAAGAAAATGGGTAGTCTCAATTTTGTATATCTTGATGGCGACAAACTTTCCGCTTGGGGCAGTTGCCCTGAATACGTTTGCCTCCTTTCCGGTCGACACGCAGTAGTCTACAGATGATATTATTCTCTTTTTCAGCAGCCGGTAAAGCAGGAGAAGGCTCTGCCGGTCAAATACCTCGCTTTCTATCTTGAAACGCTCCTTCAGCTGGTGCTTCTCCTTTTCGGGTCGTTTTCTCTTGGAGACCTTTCTGGCCATGAAAGCTACCTTTGATTAAAATCAGATATGGCCCTCTTCCTTGAGAATCCTTGCCTGGAGCGGCCAGTACCTCCAGATCACGTCACCTTTCTTGTCGCCCTCTATTTCCCATTTTCTTACTATGACGACATCTCCTTCGCGGACCCAGACCCTATTCCTGAGCTTTCCGGGAATACGGCACATCCTTTCCTTGCCGTCCTTGCAGGCAACCTTCATCCTGGAACCGCCCATCAGGCCCAGAACCACGCCGAGAACTTCCCCTTCGCTTTCCCTGGGCATCCGAATGCGCCGTCTTTCCTCTTCCTTGCTGAGCTGGGGCCTGGCACCTTTTTTCTTTCCCTTTCCTCTGCTGCGGCCCCTGCCGCGTGGTTTTCTTCCTCCCAAGAAATCACCTTATGGGCGCACTTGCACCGCAGCTTTCGCAGACAAGCATCTGCAGGCGGTTGCCAGCTTCCTCTATGTGGGTGTCCGGACGATTGCACTGCTTGCAAATCACGTATTTGTTTATGAACTCTTCCAGTTTTTTGTTCAATATGCCTCCGCTCAGCTTTCTCTGCAGCACCAGCCTCTCCCCCTGCTGCTCGGCGGGCACTGCCAGTTCCTTGGAGAGATATTTTGAAAGAAAGGCAGGCTCCCTTCTGATTTTTTCGGCTACTGCCCTGAAATTCTTTATGATTGTTTTGTTCCCTTCTGTGAAATAAGAAAATTGGGGCATCTCAAATCTTTCTGTTGTTTCTGCCTTCTTGGGCAGGCTGGAGTATATATTGTCCAGTAGCTGTTCGTATTCTTTTTCAGAACCCATGAAAAATTAAGAGGGGGATGTATTTATATTCATGTGCCTTCTTCCCAGCTTTCCAGGTATTTCTTCTGCTCAGTGGTGAGCGTGTCCTTTTCCACGCCCATGGCTTCCAGCTGGAGCTCGGCAATGTGTTTGTCAATTTCCCCCGGCAGGGTAAGCACCCCGGGCTTGAGCCGGTTCCTGTTCTTTACCAGGTATTCGCATGCCAGGGCCTGCCCGGCAAATGATGTTGCCATAACCTCGGAAGGATGCCCTTCCGCGGCAGCAAGATTAACCAGCCGCCCTTCGGCACACAGGTAGACTGCTTTCCCTTCTACATTATATTCCTCAAGCGATGTCCTAATCCTTCTTTTCTTCCATAACCTGTCCATGCCTTCCACATCAACTTCATTGTCGAAATGACCGGCGTTTGCCAGGATTACGCCTGGCTTCATTGTTTTTATGTGGTCAGTGGTAATCACATGCTTGTCTCCGGTGACCGTTACGAAAATGTCCCCTGATTTTGCTGCTTCTGCAATGGGCATTACCCGGTAGCCGTCCAGCCTTGCCTTCATTGCCCGGAAGGCATCCACTTCGGTGACTATTACATTGGCCCCCATTCCCTCTGCGCGCAGGGACAGGCCCTTCCCGCAGTCGCCGTAGCCGCACACCACAAAGTTCTTTCCGGCAAGCAGGACGTTGGTGGCCCTCAGGACGCCGTCAATGGTTGACTGGCCTGTGCCGTAATAATTGTCAAGGAGGTGCTTGGTCTTGTTGTCGTTCACTGCTATCATCGGCACTTTGAGAACACCGTCCTTTTCCATTGCATGGAGCCTGATTACCCCGGTGGTCGTTTCCTCGCACCCCCCTATTACCCTGTTCAGCCTGTCCTTGTGCTTAGTGTGCAGGGCAGTGACCAGGTCGCACCCGTCATCTATGGTGATGTCAGGCCCGTGGCCGATTACTTTCTCAATGTACTGGTAATATTCCTCCCGGGTTTCGCCCTTCTTGGCATACACATGAACATCATCCCCGGCAAGCGCGGCGGCTACATCGTCCTGGGTGGATAGCGGATTACAGCTTGCTATTGCAACGCCTGCCCCCCCGGCAATAAGGGTTCGTACCAGAACTGCGGTTTCCTTGGTCACATGGAGGGCCAGCCCTATGGTGAGGCCCTTGAAAGGCTGCTCCCCTGCAAACCGCTTCTTTATCTTTTCCATGATGGGCATGTTTCTTTCTGCATACTCAATATTCAGCTTTCCCTGTTCTGCCAGTCCGGTGTCTTTAACTTCATAATCAGCCATGGGGATGATGGATAGGAAACCCATTAAAACGATTCAGGTTTGCCGAAACATATTGGTTTAAATACATATCCGTATTTAGATATATCGGCTCCATGATACTCGACGGAAAGTCATTTTCTGGAAAAAACCTGGAAAAAAGGATAGGCAAGGAAAAACTTGCAATTTTCCTTCTCTGGATGATTTCCAGGAAGCCTCAGCACGGGTACGAAATCATCAAGACACTGGAGGAAGACCACTCCATTCTCAGGCTTCCGGCCAGCAGGATATACCCTATTTTAAAAGGCTTGGAGAAGAAAGGGCTCATCACCCACAAAAAGACCATGCAGGGAAAAAGGGCCAGAAAGATATACGGCATCACCCCGAAGGGAAGAAAGGTGCTTGCAAAAGCCAAGGAACATTTCAAGAAAAGCAGGCTTATGACGGAATATGCGGAGGACTTGCTGAAATGAAAAAAGAAGTTCTGAAGCTCAAGGACATCGAAAAGGTTTACCATATGGGGGAAGGAATCGAAGTCCGGGCACTCCGGGGGGTGAACCTCACTATCAACGAGAGTGATTTCATCACCATCCTGGGACCCAGCGGCTCCGGAAAGTCCACCCTGCTTCACATCCTCGGGCTTCTGGATTCTCCCACTTCAGGCAAGCGGTACATTGACGGAAAGGATACCAGCGGATTTTCCCCGGATGAGGAGGCCAGGATAAGGGGAAACAAGATAGGGTTTATATTCCAGACCTTTAACCTGATTCCTTCCCTTACCGCCCTTGAGAACGTAATGCTTCCCCTTATGCTTTGCCAGCAGCACTGCAAGGACAGGAGGGGAAAGGCAAAGGAACTTCTGGAAAGGGTCGGGCTGGGGGAAAGGCTTGACCACCGGCCCAGCCAGCTTTCCGGAGGCCAGAGGCAGAGGGTGGCAATTGCAAGGGCACTGGTTAATGAGCCGGAGGTTATTCTTGCCGATGAGCCGACCGGAAACCTTGACTCCAAAACCGGACATGATGTTTTGGATGTTCTGGAAGAGCTCCACAATGAAGGAACAACAATAGTAATAATCACCCATGATGAATACATCGCCAAGGTCACCGACAAGATGGTGCGGCTGATGGACGGAAAGATAGTTGATGGAAAGAATCACAAGGTGTTGGTATGAATATGAAGCATGTATTGTTATTGCTGGTACTGTTTAGCGCCTCTTTTGCCGGGCTTTCAGTAACCAGCACAAGCGTTTCCCAGGAAAGTTTCAAGCCCGGGACCAACGGGGTAGTAACCCTGGTGGTTGCAAACACGGAGGCTGCCACCAAGGCCATAACCGGCGTAAATATGGAGGTGGATTCTCCGCCGCAGATTACAATCAGCGGAGAGATTTTCATAGGAGACCTTGAGCCTGGAGGCTCCACCACGGTATCCCTGCCTTTCAAGGTAGACAAGGATGCAAAGAGCGCCATATATACGGTGCGGGTGGACATCAGCGGAGTCTCGGACAAGCCGATGGGCGGCTACGAAGTCTTCACCCGGAGGCTCTCGTTTCCAATTACAGTGGTGCATGCCCCCGTGTTCGGGCTTTCCGCTGAGGAAAAGGTACTGAATGGCATTGAGCAGATAAACCTGAACATATCCAACAGCGGAGGCACTGCCAACAATGTGAGGATACGTATCCCCGGGGATTCCGAAATAGCCCTTTACGGAAGAAACGAGATTTTTATTTCTTCCCTTGGGGAAAATTCTACTGTGGTGCCGGTTTCCCTGGATTCCAGGAATGCGGAGGACGGGCCGGTTGATGTTCCCTTCAAGATTGAATATGAGGATGAGATTGGCATACACCACATCGATGAAACGTTCCTCAGGATGACAGTCAGAAACGAGAAGCTTGACCTTCAAATCCTCCAGGCTTCCGACATCAGGACAAGGAGCACCGATACCCTGACACTGGAGGTTACCAATGAAGGAAGCGAGCGGCTTGAGGATGTCACCCTGATGTTTTCAAACGGCAGCATTAAGATAACCGAAAAGGAAGAGTATGATTTCGGTGACATCGGTCCCGGGGAAAGCAGCACGGTTTCCCTGAGTGTGTTCACCGAGCTTCCGGCCGGCGTAAACCTGGTTGATGCAGAGCTTGAATGGATTGAAAGGGACGTGCAGAAAAGCACCAGCAGAATGGTTCCGGTAACTGTAACCTCTGATGCGGATGTCGGTGTTTTCCTGGAGGCAAAACCACTTCCCCTTATTGTGGGCCAGGAGCATACAATATCTGTCCTGGTGTCCAACCTTGGCTCATTCAATATTGAAAATGTGGATGTGCAGTTTTCCTCCCCGGCTCTCAAGAGCATAGACATCTCCGACCAGCAGTACATAGGGGGGCTGCAGAGGGACGACTTCTCTACCGTACAGTTCCAGATGGAGGTCAATGCCACCGGGCCGGGGACATACCCTGCGCATATCACTGTCAACTACCGTGACCAGTCCGGGGGGTGGAAGCAGAAAACCCTGAAGCAGGACATAAGCATCTACAACGGAACCCAGGAGGAATCTTCATCCATTCCCTATGTTGCGGGCTCGATAGTGGTTGTTGGAGCTTTGCTGCTCTGGTACTTCAGGCTGAGGAAGCCATCAAAGAAGTGACGGTGGATGAACCTTAAGGAGATGGTTGACTTCACTCTGAATTCCCTGCTTCACCAGAAGCTCCGCTCCTTTCTTACGGTTCTTGGGATAATAGTGGGCATATCGTCGGTTATCATCCTGGTTGGAATTGTGCAGGGATTCAAGGAGGATGTGCTGGAGCAGCTGGAGGACTTTGGCCCGCGCACTATTATTATCACCCCAACCAATCCGGAAGGAGGGGGGGCCAGCATCGGCCCCGGCTCTTCGTTCTCCCCTACCACCGGAAAGCTCTGGGAAAAGGATTTCGAGCGGGTAAAAAAAATACCGGAAATAAAATCAATTACCCAGGTCATCATTGGGCAGACAACGATGACCTACAAGGATGAATCCATCAGCGTATCCATATTCGGGATTGAGGCTGACGTGTTCGATGATGCTGTTCCGGTTGAGATTGAGCAGGGGAGGTTCCTGCAGGAAAATGACAGGAACGTGGCCGGTCTGGGGGCGGACGTTGCGGAGGGATTCGACGAGGAAGTCAGGACCCACTCCAACGTCTATCTGAGCGAGAAACGGTTCAAGGTAGTGGGCGTGCTCAAGCCCACCGGCAATTCTTTTGCCCCTATAGACAATGTGGTATTCATACCAAAAGACGATGCCAGGAAACTTTTCAACCGGTCCCTTCTGGAAAATGAGATATCTGCGATATATCTTACCCTGGTGGAAGGAAGCGACGTTGATGCAATCGGGGAGGAGATAGAGGACATCCTTCTCGCATCCCACCGGGTCACAGAGGAGGAAAAGGATTTCGGAGTTATAACCCCCACCTTCATCAATGAGCGGTTCAGCAGCATCCTTGACCTGCTCACCATCTTCCTTGGGGCAATAGCCTCGATATCGCTTATTGTGGGGGGGATAGGAATCTCCAACACTATGTTCATGAGCGTGATGGAAAGAAGAAGGGAAATTGGCACTATGAAGGCGGTGGGTGCAAGCCAGGAGACAATCAGGAACCTGTTCCTGGTGGAGTCGGCAATCATAGGTCTGACTGGCGGCTTGATGGGGCTCCTGATAGCAGTGCTGGCCGGACTTGCCCTTGACAGTCTGCTGGAACTGACATTTGTGTTTGACCCGTTTGTCATTGCGGGCGCAATTGTGTTTTCCATACTCATAGGAATCATCTCCGGCACCTTTCCGGCAATTGATGCTGCAAAGGTGGACCCAATCGTAGCACTGAGGTATGAATGATGAATATCCAGGAAGCATTCCTATACTCAATCAAAAACCTCCGCACCAGGAGCCTGCGCAGCTGGCTTACCATCATTGGCATGGTGGTGGGTGTAATCGCGATTGTGGTAATACTCTCCATCAGCGAGGGATTCAACCAGGACATAAGGGACCAGCTTTCTGCCTTCGGTGCAGACATGATGTTTGTTTATCCTATTTCTTCTGCAGGTGAGGGCTTTGGCGGAGGCTCCTTTTCCCTGCTCCAGACCAGCGGAAAACTGTTTGATGAGGATGTGGAGGACATTCAGAACATTCCGGGGGTGGAGAGGGTTGCGCGCACCGTTTTCGGAAGGGTTTCTCTCTCCTACAAGGACCATAATATCTCCACCATGATTTATCCCACCGACAAGGAAATGTTTGAGATTTATGGCGACTACATCGAGGTCCAGGAGGGAAGGCTCTACCGGAACGGCGAGACCAGGGTAGCCTTCTTCGGCTACGCCGCCGCCAATGAATTGTTCAGAAAAAAGAAAGTAGACGTGGGAAGCGTAATCCAGATAAACGGAATCAACTACCGGGTGGTCGGCATTCAGGAGGAAATAGGCACTTCCCTGGGGGGCACTGATGACGCCAACATATACATTCCCTTTGAAGACGGCAGGGAGCTTTTCGAGGGCCAGCTGCTGGAAGATGAGGTGGGGGTTATATTCGTAGAGGTGGATGAAGGATTCAATCCGGAGAACATAAAGGAGACAATAGAGCGCAAGCTTGCCGCCAACCACCGGGTGAAGATGGACGACCTTGACTTTTCCGTAATAACCTCCGACCAGATAATGGAGATTGTCGGAACAATTCTGTTCACTGCCCAGCTGATGCTGGCAGTAATAACCCTTATCGCTTCGCTGGTGGGTGCAATAGGCATAGCCAATACCATGTTCATGAATGTCCTGGAAAGAGTAAAGGAAATCGGAATACTGAAATCAATGGGTGGAACCGGGAATGATATCCTGTTCCTCTTCCTTACCGAGAGTGCAATAATCGGTTTCACCGGCGGAATAATAGGTCTGATACTTGGATATGCTGCTCTTGAGGTGCTGAAGGACCTTTTTGACGTACCTGTGCTCATCACTCCTTCGATAATTGCCTTTGTATTCCTCTTTTCAGTGGGCACCGGACTGCTGGCCGGCTATCTTCCGGCAAGGCGGGCCGCAAAGATGGACCCGGTTGAGGCCCTGGGCTATGAGTAGCCGCTGCTTATGGGAACAACAGACTTCTTTTTCCTTGCCAGATGGTCTGCGTAGGAAGATACGCTCTTCAGGAATGCCCGGGTGTTTTCCTCATCAGTGAGGCCGGTTACCCGGATAAGCGCGGGATGGTCCGACCATCTTTCTTCGGGAAGAAATGAAAATCCAGGCACTGCGCTGATAACCGGAAGCCCGTTATCCAGGCAGAATCTTGCAAGCTCCCGCGCCTGGTTGCACCTTGCACCGAATTTGGTGAGGCCGTGGAAGCCAAAGGTGAGGTAGAACGATGCAAGCGTATTCGGGTCTATGCTGTCCAGCTCGCCAGAATGGTCATAGTACCTTCCCAGGTAAACCCCGTCAATCTCCCTTAATTTGTTGCCTATGTCAATCAGGTTTGCGCTGGCCCGCCCCCTTCTTTCTTCAAGAAACTGCATATCTCTGGCAAGCTCCCCCGAGTTCATTTCAATCCTGGTGAGGTAGCTCAGCAGCCCTCTTTGTATGGGATTTGCCACCAGGCCAAGGGTCGGCTGTACAATGAAATCAAGGGAGCTCAGATAATCCTCCCTCAGCCTTGAGAAATAAGATGGAGGCCACCACATCCTCAATGCGCCCAGCCTGAACCCGCAGAGGCCATGGCCCTTGGAGGCAGTCTCAAACACCCCAACCGGGATTTCAATGCCTTCATCAATCGCAACCTCGATGGGGTCAATTGGCTTTCCGTCCGGCCGGAAGGCCTCATAGGCAGTATCAAAGAATGCTATTATTGGCCGCCCCTCATGCTCAGACTGATGCCTGATTACTTCCATGGTTTCAACCAGTACACCCCGCGGAGTCGCGGAGCCGATGGGATTCCCGATAGTGGTGGAAACCATGCACCTTATTTCAGCTCCGTTCTGGGCACTTTCATGAAGCACTGCCCTCAGCGATTCGGGGTCGGGAACCCCGTCATTCCTGAGTTCAAAGTTCTTCAGGCGGGCATTCCGGTAATAGGCAGCGCCAAGGTGGATGATGTAAATCCAGTCATGGACTGCAACAGTGTGTTCAGGCCTCAGCAGCGAAGGCGCCATTCCATAATGGGCAGCCTGGCTCCCGCCTGCAGTAACCAGCACTTTCACGTCCTTGAACTTTCCGGGGTCCTTGTTTACGCTGGAGGGGTCGGAGAGGTTGACGCTTCGGAGATATTCCCTCAGCGGGGGAAGGCCGTAGGAGGCAGTATAGCTGCAGGAAGCCCGGTCGTTTTCCTCGGCCATGCTTTCCCGTATGCATCCCATCAGGGTCGGGTTTGGGGGGAATGCAGGATAGGCATTGGGGTTTCCCAGGGACATTCCTACAACACGCACCGCCTGCCCCTGCTTTTCCCCATCTCTTTCCCTTACCTCTTTCCATATTGCTTCCGGATTGTCCCCGCATCCCTTTATTATGTCCTCGTATTGTATGCGGTCTCCGATTAAGTGCTTCAGAACCCCCTTGTTTTTTGCATTTGCCTGCTCAAAAACGGTTTCAAGCCCGGTGACCCTCAAGGTAGTCCGGGACATCCTTCCGAATGTCCTGCTGGCGTCTCTCCTGTATTCCGCGGTCCTGAAAAGATTGCCACCGTTTCTTTTTGCCATTATATCAATACTCCTGCCTCCCGAATTGGTATTGTATCCCAGTTTACTTTTTTATACCTTATTGAGCAAGAATAAAAATCCGTCAATTGCCACATAAAATTCCTGAAACCCGGCCTTGATAACAAGAGGCAGCCAAAGGAAATTTGCTGTCTGGCCTTTTATTTCCGTCTGCCATCAGGTATTTATAGCTTCTCATTTTAACTCCAAATCAATGGACCTAATCGTTGCAGAAAAGCCAAGGGTAGCTGAAAAAATTGCCAATGCTGTCGGGGAAAAAGTTGTCAAAAAGGCCCACAACGGCATATACTATTATCAGACTTCAAGGAATGGCAGGGACATCGCAGTGGCACCTGCAGTGGGCCATGTGTACACCCTGGTGGAAAGAGAGAAGTCAAGGGGATATCCGGTTTTCGACATTGAGTGGGTTCCGGCCTTTGAGGCCTCCAAGGGGGCTGCCTACACCAAGGGCTATGTTATGCTTCTGCAGAAGCTGGGAAGAAAGGCGGATACATTCATCTCGGCCTGCGACTATGATATTGAGGGAAGCACCATTGCGTATAATGTCTTCCGTTTTGCAACCACAATAAGGGACGGGGAAAGGATGAAGTTCTCCGCACTTACCAAGTCCGACCTTCTTGAAGCCTATGAGAAAAGGGGGGATTTTGACTACAACAATGCCTATGCCGGGGAAACCAGGCATATCATCGACTGGTTTTACGGCATCAACCTCAGCCGGGCCCTGATGAGCGCATTAAGGAGGATGAACCGCTACAGGGTGCTTTCAATCGGAAGGGTGCAGGGACCTGCACTTTCCATACTCTCCAATCTTGAAAAAAATATACGGGCTTTCGTACCGACCCCCTACTGGGAGCTGACCGCCCTTATAAAGAAAACAGAGTTCCTGCATAAGCAGGGCAGGTTCCTGGATGAGGAAAAGGCAGACACTGCCCTGAAGAAAACCACCGAAGATGGCGTGGTCAGCAGTGTGGACAGGAAGGAGCAGCAGATATACGCCCAGCCCTGTTTTGACCTTACCACCCTCCAGATGGAGGCCTACCGGCTTTTCAAGTACTCCCCTTCCCAAACCCTGGAGATTGCCCAGAACCTGTACGAGGCATCGCTGATTACCTATCCAAGGACCTCTTCCCAGAAAATTCCGCCCTCGATAAAACTGCCGCCGATAATAAATGCGCTTGCCAAAAACCCTGAGTATAAAAAACTGGCAGAGATTATCCAGGATAACCGGTGGTTCAGGCCTGCCCAGGGCAAAAAGGAAGACCCCGCCCACCCGGCAATCCACCCTACCGGCATGAGCGGTGCTGTTAGCGGTCCCCAGAAAAATCTCTACGACCTGATTGTAAGAAGATTCCTGGCCTGCTTCGCGCCGCCGGCGAAAAGGGAAAGGACCAGGGTGGAGGTAGATGCCGGTGGAGAGGTTTATGCCGCTTCAGGCAGCAGGCTCATCGAGCCGGGCTGGACAGAGTTCTACGGCAAATACTACAAGACCGAAGACAAGCATGTTCCCAAATTTGAAGAGGATGAGGAAGTCGACGTTTCCGGCAAAAAGAAAACAAGTAAAGAAACCAAGCCCCCGAAAAGATACACCCAGGCATCCATAGTTTCGGAGCTGGAGAAGCGCCACCTGGGCACAAAGGCAACCCGGTCCAGCATAGTGGATACACTGTTCCGCAGGGACTATATCCAGGGAAAGTCCATCGAGGTAAGTGACTTTGGACTGAAGGTATGCGAGATTCTCCAGAAGTATGCACCGGAAATACTTGACGAGAACCTTACCCAGAAGATTGAGGAGGATATGGAAGCAATACAGATGGGCAAGCTGGAAAAGGAAAAAGTTGTCAAAAACAGCAGGGAGGTTCTGACCCAGATACTGGACAAGTGGAAAAACAACGAGGATAAAATAGGTTCTGAACTGCTGGATGCCCTGAGAACCACGATTGAAAAGGAAAACATCGTGGGAGAATGCGACAAATGCGGCAAGCAGCTCCGCATAATCAGGATGAAGGGCGGAAGGCAGTTCATCGGATGCACCGGATATCCGGAATGCAAGAACACCTATCCCCTTCCGACCGGCGCGACAGTGAGGCCGACCGGAAAGGCTTGTGCAACGTGCGGCAAGCCCACAATAAATGTTAGAAAGGGGAGGGCGAGATATACAATGTGCATAGACCCCAACTGCCCTTCAAAAGACAGCTGGCAGAAACGTGGTGCAGATGCGAAGGATAGCAAATCACGAAGTTAAAGGAAAGAAAGTGCTGGTAAGGGTTGATTTCAACTGCCCGCTTGAAAATAAAAAAATAACTTCTGACATAAGAATCAAGGCCCATGCCCGTACGATAATGAACCTGAGCCGGAGAGGGGCCAGGGTAATTGTCCTGTCCCACCAGGGAAGAAAGGGGAGAGGGGATTTCCTAAGCCTGGAGCAGCACGCTGAAAGGCTGCAGGATATTACTGGAATCCCAGTACTGTATATTGATGATGTTGTGGGGGAAAAGGCAGTAGGTGCAATCGAGAAACTCCAGGACGGCCAGGTCCTGGTGCTTGACAATGTAAGGAATCTGCACTGCGAGACAAACCATCCCGGCGGAAAGGGAGAAATAGTGTACCACCTCTCCCCGGTGGCTGATTATTTTGTGCTGGACGCGCTTTCGGTAGCCCACCGCAGGCATTCCAGCATCATAGGATTCAAGGACAGGATTCCCTGCTTTGCAGGGGAGGTGCTTTCCGAGGAGGTGGATGCGGTGGACAAAGTGTGCCATGGACGCGAAGTTACCTTTATCCTGGGGGGGTCCAAGGCCGACGATTCATTCAAGATAATGGACAGATGGCTAACCGACGGGCGTGCCAGGAAGGTGCTCGTGGGCGGTGCGCTTTCCGTCCTTTTGCTGTATGCCAGGGGGCATGATGTTGCAGGTTCCAGGGATTACCTGAAGAATTCCGGGCTTGATGAAAAGATACCCCGGGCAAGAGAGATGCTGGAGAAATACGACGGAAGGATTGTGCTTCCGGTGGATGCCGGCGTTTCTCTAAAAAAAGAAAATGGTGCAAACGGCGCAACTACAATAGAGAGAAAGGATTCTGACGTCGGTGAAATCAGCGAGGGACAGATATGGGATATCGGCCCGAAAACAATAGAAAATTACAGAAAGGTCATAAACAACTCCAGTTTTGTAGTGATGAATGGACCGGTGGGGGTATACGAGGTTGATGGCTTTTCGGCGGGCACCCGGCGGATACTTGAGGCCGTTGCCGAAAGCGATGCATTTTCCCTGTTGGGCGGAGGGCACACCCTTGCTGCAATTGAAAAGTTCGGCATAAGCCCCAGACGTTTTGGATATGTCAGCCTTTCCGGGAAGGCCCTGATGAGCTATCTCTGCGGAGAGAAGCTTGCCGGCCTGGAGGCACTGGAGGAAAACGAGAAGGACTTTCCTGAATTATAATTTTTTTATATTAATTACCACAACTTTATAAAAACCGCCCTTTCATTGAAACTCATGCACCAATACCTGCTGTTTCTGCCTGTGCTTGCTGCTGCTATTTTTCTGGCTTCCAGAAATTTCAGAAGATTCTCCATGCTTATTGGTGCCGGAAAACAGGAAGCGCGGATATCAGGCATGGTTCTTACAGTTGTCTTTTTCTTCTCGGCAGGTTATGTTCTTCGCCTGAGCGGGCAGGAGGTTTTCATAGGCATCGGCTTTTTTCTTACTGACCTTTCCTTTCTTCTCAGTTACCTTATGATAGCCGTTGCCGGTCTGTTCGGGCAGGTGAAATACTGGAAATGCAGGATTTAGCTTACCTTTTTATATTACGGGGGCAATTTACTGTTTGAACTTATCTGCAAGAGGTGCTTTTATGAATGTCAACAAGGAACTGGTGGAGAAGGCAAGGAGCACCTATGGAGACGGAAAGGTCATCCTTTCCCTCGAGCAGAAAGGCTTCTGTGTTGCCCTGCTGAAAAACGGAAAGACTGCCGAAAAAGAGGCCAGGGTGGCAAAGGAATTCAGCAAGCTTATCAGGAAATCCTCGGTTTCCTGGGTCGACTATATAGTGGAAGACCTTCAGAAGGATGCATTGGGGGTGGCATCCTCACTTGGATTCAGCGACCAGCTGGTATCCACCCTGCTCAAGGGGGCTTCGGAAAGCGGTTATGAGGACCTTGACAAGGAGTTCGGCCTTCTGGTTCCGGTCATTTTTGCAAAGGGTTTTGAGGTTGAAATTGACCATCTTCTTCTTTTAATCAAAAAGAACGTGGTTGTTACAATCCACACTACCGAGGCATCCCGTTTTTTCAGGCTCCGGAGATATGGCAAAATTTTCATGCAGAAAATCCAGCCCAGGGACAAGAAGCAGGACCAGGTTACTATGGTGCTGACCAGGCTTCTTGATGAGAACAACAGCCGCAACTTTGATTCCCTGAGGCATATCGAGCAGAGTGCGGACAAGGTAAGTGAAAAGCTCTCACGTACCGACACCCCAAGGGAAGAGATAGGGCAGGAAATCCACCTTATGAAGCATGCCCTGATGATATATCTCCACGGCCTCTGGCAGACCATTGATGTGCTCAACACCCTGCGCTACGGGGACCCGGAGCTGCTCAGCGATGACGAAAGGCTTCTGGAACGCATTGGGGCGCTGGTTATAGAGGTAAACTACCAAATTCAGCTGGCTGAGCACATGGGCGAGGTCCTGGCCAGCGGGCTGGAGGTCATGCAGAGCATCTACAACAATCAGCTCCAGATCCTAAACAACAAGCTTGCCCTGCTGGTAGGCTATCTAACGGTTCTGGGAACAGCGGTTCTTGTTCCAAACACCATAGCCACCATATTCGGGGTCCCGTTTTTCACGTTCGGAGCAGACTTTCTTCCTTATTATCTTCTGATAATTGCAGCATCCACGATACTTTCCATTGTACTTGCTTACTGGTGGGTCAGGACTACTGGGCTTCTTTCCCAACAAACAGGCTGACCTTTTTCATCGGAGGTGTATCTGATGCAGATTACTGTACTTTACGACAATGAAGGAGACGTTGCACTAAAATTAGGTTGGGGATTTTCCTGTCTGGTGGATGCCCATGGAAAAAGAATTCTTTTTGACACCGGCGACAATGGTGATGCCCTGGTATTCAACATGGAAAAGCTTTCCGTTGATATTCCCAGCATTGATGCCCTGTTCGTTTCCCACGGCCACCGGGACCACTGCGGCGGAATAAAAAAGTTCCTGGAAAAAAGAGGAAGGCTTCCGGTTTTTGCTCCGGCATCGGCCAGGCCGGGGCTGCAGCCTTTTCAGGGGCAGGCAGACCTGAACTGGATTACTGATTCCGCGGAGATATTGCCCGGTTTCTACACCACCGGGGAAATGAAGGGCATAGAGCAGTCGCTGGTTGTGCAGAGAGAGGGCGGCAATGCTGTAATCTGCGGCTGCGCCCATCCCGGAGTGGACAACATCCTGAGAAAGGCAGGGGAATATGGGAAGGTGTCAATGATTGCGGGGGGATTCCACGGCTTTGACAAGCTGGAAATGCTGAAAGACCTGGAAATTATCATGCCCTGCCACTGCACTGCCCACAAGCAGAAGATACTGGATATGTACCCCGATACTGCAAGGTCGTGCAGCTCAGGAACTACGATAGAACTATAAAAACAAAAACCTGCCGATGCGGTTGCCGGCAGGCGCAATTCCGGCTAGAACAGCTCCTTTACTTTCCCAAGTACCATGTCCTCAATTCCGAATTTTACCTCTTTGTTTGGGGCGATAACCATAGCCGGCCATTTCAGGCCTTCGGAATAGGCCACCCTGACCCTCCGGTGCCCGTCCAGCAGGATGTGCTTGTCTCCTTTTTTGAGAACAATTATCGGAGTGTTGTAACCCTCCCCTATTGCCGAGCTTATCATTCTCATTTTTTCCTTTGCGGTGGCTTCGGTTTCCTCTCCGGGATAGGTGTAAAGCAGCTCCCCGACCTGCTCATGGCTCAGCTCTTCCCGCTCCCGTGCAAATTCAATTCCAGGATACAGGTTCTTGTAGTATTCTACCAGCTTTTCTGCTATACTCTCCTGCTCGTCAGGAGGAACAAGTCCGACTACCATTTTATCACCACATCATAAACCACTGTCAGCTTTTAATGCCTTTCATCCCCTATCCTAATGATGCCGCTTCTTATAAAAAATGCAACAATTGTCACCCAGAACAGAAAAAGGGAGGTTCTGAAGGGCAATATCCTCATTGAAGGCGGCACTATCGCCTCGGTCGGAAAGGATGCTGACACTACCGGGCAGGTTCTGGATGCCTCCGGGAAGATTGCGATGCCCGGGCTGGTAAACACACATACCCATCTTGCCATGCATGTGTTCCGTGGCTATGGCGAGGACATGCCTTTGCATCAATGGCTTGAGGAGAGGATATGGCCGGCTGAGGCAAAGCAGACTCCTGAAGAAGCGGGAATCTCTGCCCGCCTTGGATTCTGTGAGATGCTCCGCAGCGGCACGACCTGCTTTGTGGAGATGTGCATCCATGACCCCAATCACATTTTCAAGGCTGCGAAAGAAGCTGGCCTAAGGGGCACCATAGCCCAGGGCATTATTGACATGGGCGATTCTTCCGGGACAAAAGAGCTACTTGAAAATGCAAAATCGGTTCTTGGTTACCGGAATGGCATGCTCCACGGCTCGGTCGCTGCCCATGCTCCCCATACATGCTCGGAAGAGCTGCTTCTTAAAACAAAGGAGCTGGCAAGGAAAAACAAGCTGAAATACCAGATTCATGTCAGTGAAACAAGAAAAGAAGTGTTTGAGGTTTTAAAAAAGACGGGAAAATACCCTTACGAATATCTTGAGAGCATTGGCCTGATGGATGAGGATTCCATTTTTGTGCACGGAGGATGGCTTACCAAGAGGGAAATCGGGCTTGCCGGGAAACGGCGCATAAGCATGTGTGCCTGCCCGGTAAGCAGCCTCAAGCTGGCAACCGGCGGAATCGCCCAGATAAAGGAACTGGACTCCTCAGGTGCCAGCGTCTGCCTGGGCACCGACAGCGTGGCCAGCAACAACTCAATGAACATGTTCGAGACCATGAAAATGGCCGCACTACTGCAGAAATTCCATTACTGGAAGGCTGATGCAATTCCGGCCCAGAGAGTTCTTGACTTTGCAACTATCGGGGGAGCCAGGGCTGCCGGCTTTGACTCAGGAGCAATTGAGGCAGGAAAGCCCGCAGACATTGTGCTGCTGGAAAAGGGACCGAACCTCAGGCCCGGGCACGACATTGTTTCCAATCTGGTGTTCTCTGCGGGCCCCCAAAATGTCACCGACGTTGTTGTCAACGGCCGCCTGGTGTTGCAGGACCGGCATATACTGACCCTTGATGAGCCTGCCGTTATGGAAAAGGCCAATGAACTTGCCGGAGAAATCATGGAAAGATGACAGTTAAGCATTAATATTTTGTAATCCAGGGTCGTAATATGACAAAAGCTGCAGAAGAGAAAGGGGGCGGAAAATTCGAAGGCATAAAGCTTGCATTGTGTGAAAACCCCCTCCCTCCGATTCCGGAAGCGGTTTCTGCAGCGGCCGGTGAACTGGAGAAAAGCAACAGGTATACCGAGCCCTACTCACCGGAACTCAGGAAGGAGATATCGAAATATGCCAAAGCACCGGAGGAGCTTATTCATATCAATGCAGGCTCGGAACTTATCCTGAGGCAGATTTTCGAGCTTTTCGGGAGCAGGCCACACCTGATAGTCCCGACGTATTCCCTTTTTGAGGAAATATCGAAAAGCAAGACTTGCACTTACCTCAGGGAAGAAGAGGGCTTCAGGTTCGACCTTGCCAATTTGAAAGTACCGGAAAAAACGACCATAGTAACAATTGTTAATGTAAACAATCCCACCGGGGGCGTTTTTGACATCAGGGATTCGCTTCATCTGCTGGATGACAATCCGGAAACGTTTTTCCTTGTGGACGAGGCGTTCATTGAATTCGGGGGCAGGCCGGTGAGCGACCTGGTGGAGGATTATGACAATCTGATTGTGACCCGCACATTCTCCAAGGGATTCAGCCTGGCCGGATTCAGGGTTGGGTATGCTATCCTTCCTGAGAAATGGGCGAATCACTTCAATATGGGCAATGATGCATATCCCATTGCCCGGCCGGGTGAGGCCGCTGCTATTGCCTCCCTGAGAAACATAGACAGGATAAGGGAAAGAGTGAAAAGGCTGAAGGGCTGGGCGCAGGGCCTTTCTGCCGAATTGGAAGAGCTGGGCATTAAGACTTATCCCAGTGAAGGCTATTTCTTTCTGGCCCGGCTGCCTGTCAATGCCGAAAAATTTGCATCTGAGATGCTCAGGAATGGCGTCATGGTGAAACCCCTGAAACAGGCTGGCCTGGAAGGGGATTTTGTCAAGTTTGTTACATCGGCACCTGAAAAAGACAGGGTAGTGGTTGAAACCGTCAAAAAAATCCTGGGAAGCTAGAAGGAGAACAACTTTCCTGCTTCTGCCTTTTCTCTCAATTCTTGAATGCGGGCACAGCCACAAGGCTTTAACATCCTTTTTGCTATGCTCACATATGGCATTGACAGCGGAATCGTACCTTGAATCGTGCCAGTCAGATTTCTGGAAAGGGGTGTTCAGGGAGGAACTGGGTTACCTGGTAAAGGAGTTGAAAGGATATCAAAATGTTTTGAGCGTGGGCTGCGGCCCTGCCATAATAGAACTGGGGCTGCAGGAAGAAGGCTTCGATGTAACTGGCCTTGATGTTTCCGAAGAAGCATTGGAAGGCGCCCCTGACCGCATCAGGACAGTAGTCGGGTCTGCTGAAGACATGGAATTCGATGATGCCGGTTTTGATGCCGTAATTTTTGTTGCTTCCCTGCAGTTCATTGAAAATTATCAAAAAGCGCTTCAGGAGACAGAAAGGGTGCTCAGGCCAGATGGAAAACTGATTGTAATGCTCCTGAACCCCGAATCTGAATTTTTCAGGGAAAAGAGAAAGCAGGCAGACTCTTATGTCAACAAAATCAGGCACCCACGCCTGGCTCCTATTGAAGGGAAAGTCCGGACACACTTTGCTTGTGTTGAAACAGAGTATTTCTTAGGGGTTGAAAAGAAAAATATCTTTGAAAGCAAGGAACCTGATTTGGCTGCCCTTTACGTTCTCAAGGGCAAAAAACCATGAATGGAGACATGGCCGGCAGTGTTTTCTGGGGATGTGGGGCCCAAAGCAAGGATGAATGGGGATTTTGGGCTGATTCACGAGCAAATTCAGGCGGCAGCACGTGTTCTCCGTCGTAACAAGGCATGGTTTTTTATTATTTCTAATTACCACTCTCTACCACTGGTAATAGAAAACTTTATAAATGAGTACGTTCATATTTCTAATGCGAATTTTTAAAAACGTTACTATGATTCGCGGAGGTATTGCATGGGTTCTGCAACAACAAAATGCCCTGAATGTAAAAGCAAGAGGATTATTCGTGATTATGAGAAAGGAGAGCTTCTCTGTGCAAACTGCGGCTTGATTATTGCGGAAAACATCCACGATATGGGGCCGGAATGGCGGGCTTTTGATGCCGAGCAGAAGGAGAAAAAGGCAAGAGGGGGCGCCCCAATCAAGTACATGCGGCCCAACAAAGGGCTGGTGACTGAAATTGACCAGTACAACCGTGATATCAGGGGAGGCAGAATCAGTCCCAAGAAGCAGGCCCAGCTCTACCGTATGAGGAAATGGCACAAGAGGGTTTCCATTGCAACTTCCATGGAGAGGAACCTGGTAATTGCCCTTGCCGAGCTGGACAGGGTGGCCTCCGCACTCGGGCTTCCCGAGAACATCAAGGAGAGCGCCGCTTTGCTGTACAGGCGTGCGGTAAAGGAGGAGCTTATCCGCGGAAGGCTGATTGAGAGCGTGGTGTCAGCAGTTATCTATGCGGTCTGCAGGCTTCAGGGAATTCCCAGAACGCTGGACGAGATTTCCAGGGCCTCAGGAATAGAGAAAAAGGAAATCGGGAGAGCCTATCGTTTCCTGAAGAGCGAGCTGGGCGTGGACGTCCCCCTTACTGACCCGGCCCAGTATGTGCCCAAATTTGCCACTGCACTGAAGCTTGGCCCGGAGGTTCAGGAGGAAGCGGTGAAGCTCATTAAAAAGGCCTTGAGAAAGGGGCTGATATCAGGAAGAGGCCCCACCGGCGTTGCTGCTGCGGCGCTGTACATTGCCAGCGCGATGCACGGTGAGAAAAAGACCCAGAAAGAGGTTGCCGACGTTGCGGGAGTTACCGAGGTTACAATAAGAAACAGGTACCGGGAGCTCAAAAAAGAACTCGGCCTTAAGGTCAATCTCTGATTTTTCAATTTTTTCTTTTCATTTCATTTATTTTTGAATATTCAAGAAAGTTTTTCCTGTGCTTCTTTCCTTCTTCTGAATTTTCCAGGTAGTCCACGAAGTCTATGAAATGGGAGATTGTCTCAGGGTGAAGGTGGTGCTCCATCTCGCATGCATCCTCGGAGGCAGTTTCTTCCGGAAGCCCGATGAAAACCAGCAGTTTTCTGAACGTTTCGTGCTTTTCTGCGGTATTTCTTCCCAGTGCCGCGCCTTTCTTGGTGAGAAGCAGGGCCCCATGCCTTTCATATCTTACAAAACCCTGGCTCTGCAGCCTGCGCAGCATCTCAACCACGCTGGGAGGCTTTACTTTCATCTTTCTGGCTATGTCCTTTACTCTGAGATATCCTTTTTCCTTCTGGATAAGATAAATGCACTCAAGGTAATCCTCGATTTTTCTGCTTATTTTTTCCATGAATAGAATTAGGGAAACCTAATTAAAAGTGTTTCTGCCGCTCCTGCCCCGCTTTCCTGTCCTCCAGAAACCTCTGCCCCAGCCCGAGAAGGAGGGGCCTGAGTTCCGCAGACTCCCTTTCAGAAGGCTTGCGGACAAGGTATCTCGCAAAAAGAGTATCTACAACTTTTCTGCTTTCTTCCGGAGTAAAATTTTCACTGAAATCCATCTTCCTTTCCACGATTCCAACTATTCTAAGTTCCGGGCTTCCAAGGCCTTCGGGTGTCTTGACCACAATCTGTCCGAGAAAGGTGGAATGGACCCAGGGCGTTCTCCCCTCAACAATTCCTTTCAGCGCATCAACAAATTTTCTGTCATGCGCAGGGTCGCGGTCCGATGACCTGAATCTGGGGTTTATTCTCCTGGCGGCGCCCACCCTGGCAAAGAACATCTTTTTCATGGTGTTTAAATACCCATGAGAATATATTTTAATTAGTGATGATTGTTCGACAGACTGAGGGCCTCCCGATGATGACATTATCACATCTGACAATTTCCCTTAATTGTAAAGTTTCCAAACTTCAGCCGCATATGCTTTTAACTTCTTTTCAATATACTCTGCCATAGTGATGAAAAAGCAATACCTCTGAGAAGCTTTTGGGAAAAGCTTCACCAAAACCAGTTTTTGATGAAACTTTTTCCTAAAAAGTTTCTGTGACGACGATCTTGAGTTCTGAAAGATTTTTACCCTGTTCAGGTGGCCTGGCTTTCAATGTTTTCCAGATTCTCTTCTATCTCCTTTACCTTTGTCTCAAGGAAAAGGCCGAGAACCACCTTTTTTGCAGTGTCCAAACCGCTCCGGAGACGGTCCATGTCAAATTGCCGCAGGGCCCTGTATTCTTTCTCCTTGTCTTTCATTACGAATCCGCAGCGGTACCACAGTTCGTCAATGCCCCTGTCTTCAAGCCTCTGAATTCTTTCTGTAAGTTCCTTTAGCTCTTTTTCTGTAATCCTCTGGCCGAATTCGTTTACAAATTCCATCGGATAACACTTTAACAATAGTAATTATAATATCGCCCTGCAATAAACTGTGAAAGTTTTTGGGGGGCTTTCATGAGGCGTGACGCAACTTTTGTTTTTGTGGGGCTGATTCTTGGATTATCAATCCATTTTCTGCTTTCGGAATTCGTCTTTTCTCCTGTGATTACTGCTGTATTCTCTCCGGAGGGCGGGCAGAAAATAATTGATTTCATAGATACAGCCGAGGAAACTATTGACATTGAAATCTATGTGATATCCTCTAGGGATGTTATTGAGGCCCTGGAGCGGGCAAAGGCCCGCGGAGTCAGTATTAGGATAATAATAGAGAGAAACACCCTGGGAACAAAAAACCAGGAAATCTACCGCGAGCTGGCTTCCAAGGGTTTCAATGTCCGTTATGCTTCGGACACATACAAGCTTACCCACTCCAAATTCATACTTGTTGACGGAAAGGCAGTGCTTGTCGGTTCCCATAACCTCAGCAATTCTGCCCTTACGAAAAACCGTGAGGCATCGGTAATAATCAGAGACAGGGGGTCTGTGGAAGAATTTCTCTATGTTTTTGAGACTGACTGGCTGCTTGCCTACTAGCCCCTCTGGAGGACATACCGGGCATAAAGCCGTGAAAAAATCCTGTACTTCCCCCTTTCCATCCTCACAATCTGCCCCCGGTCCAGCAGTCTTTTTGCTAGCGCGGTAACCTGGCCGAGGGGGCGGCCGATTTCTCCGGCAACATCCGATATGTGCCCTCCTTTTTCATTTTTTGCTATCTCATGGAGTATGCTTCTTTCCGCCGGCGGCGTTTCCTGGTACATCCTGCCAAAGGATTCCCTGGACAGCATGCTCATTATATAGGGGAGATAGGCGAGGTAATGCCCCTTGGTCATGACCTTTTCATTTTCCCGGAGGCGGTCGTAGATGTAACGGCACACGCTCTTGAACAGCTTCTGGTTTCCGTTGGTGTCTGCCAGGATTGTCTTCAGGCACCCCTCCCCCATCTTCAGTTTTTTCTCCTTGAGCGCCTTTTCCACCATCTCCCTTGCATTTTCCTCGGTAAAAGGCTCCAGCTCAATCAGCTGGACAAGCTCTGACCTTACCCTGAATTCCCTGGTGGAGCTGACAACAAATGAAAACGGCTTTTTTCCGTAATGCTTCCTGACAGTTTCTGCCAGTTTCTTCACAGCACGCTCGTTTTTTTTCATCAGGTCTATATCGTCTATAAAGAAAACAATCCCGAAATGCTGCTTGTCCAGCTTTGTTTTATCAGGGAGCTCATCTAGCCTTGAGGGGGCCCCCTTTCCCCGGGTTGCAAAGCCGGGAAGGATGGCCAGTTCGTGGTGGAGCTTCTCGGCCACTGCCTCTTCGTTTTCTCCCTTTTCAACCTTTACCAGGGGAGCGAGCATTCCCTCTTTTTCTGCCATCTGTCGGAAATACCTGAGAAGGGAGCTTTTTCCCAGGCCGGGGGTGCCGGTCATCACTATCATTCCGGTCTGCTTGGAGGATGTGGCGTTGAGGAAAGCATTAAATATCCTGGTTTCCTCTTTTCTTCCTATAATGCTTCCGGGAGCTTCCTCCCATGGTGAAAACGGGTTTGGTCCTTTCATAACAACACCTTTTTGCCTATTATACGACAATAAACTACAAGCCTTGTAGTTTTTGTAGTTTCACCATTACCTTTAAACCTAAACATTTTTAAAGCGCCAGAGGCCCGAACTATTCATGACATCTAAAAATTATGTTTTCGGGGCCGTGTTGCTGCTGCTCCTTGCCGCCAGCGTGTTTGCCGGCGGCTTCCCGACAGGGGGAGACAGCAGCCTCAGGGAGAGCCAGGTGGTAGTCACTCCTGTTGAGGATGAGGACACCGTTCTCCACGTCAGCGTGATGGTTTTCAACCCTGCAACCGGCCAGTCCGGGACCGACATACGCTTGGTTATGCAGGAAATTGTAGAAGATTGTGAAGGAGACCAGGCATGCATTATGGAAGAGGCCAACCGGAGGACTGCGGCCTCTGCAGGATACAACCCCGAATTCGAATTCCTCAGCGATGCCAGGATTACAGTGGAATATTATAATACAATATCAGGGAGCTACACACCTGTCCAGGGGTGTTCAAATAGAATTACCAGCACCCCCGGCACCGCAACAACCCCTTCCGCTACTGACCCCGGCGGGCTGGAGACAGTAAGCTACTATTATGCAGAGTGTGACTTCGCTCCGGCAGTGGAAGGACAGCCCGGAAGGACTACATTAAGAATAAACTACGACCCGGAGCCGGGCCAGGACATAAGGCCCAGCAGGTCATTATATTACTTCAACAATGTACGGGTGCCTGCTGCCGAGCAGTTCACCAAGAACCTCAGGGACCTCATAGTTGCACAGATTTCAGGGGTTTCAACCTCGCCGCTTTGCCTCGGCGTATTCATGATACTGGGCCTGCTGCTTGCATCGCTTTACTTTGCAGGAAAGTCGCCCATAACACTGCTTGACATTACCACGCCCAGAATGCCCCAGCCCAAGGGTGTGGCTGCGGGCGGCCAGGTGCTGATGCCTTTCGGCTACACAGAGCTGAAAAGGACCACCAGGGGAAAGATGGGCAAGGCTGCCGGTGCAGCCCTGCTTACTGCCAGAGGCATGAGCAGGAGGATGGCTGGAGACGCTACGCTTGACAGACTTAAAAGGGGGATAAAGGGCCTGAAGGGGACTGCTGGCGACCGTGCAGCCGGAGATGTGGAAGAAGGAAAGAAAATTGCAGAGGCGGCGGTAACCGCAGGACGCCAGGTCGGCATGAGCACCGAGGAGCTTGAGCATCTCGCAGGGCGCCTTCCCTACCACTGGGATGACAGGGCCCACCGCACTGTTGCCCAGATTGTGGAAGCGCTTGAAGCAAAGGGCGGCAAGAACGCACTCCTGGCAATGACGCTTAAGGACTACATGCTCGGCCAGAGGACATACCAGAGCCTGGAAGCCATTACCGGCCACAATGATGTAGGCAAAAGGGACGCATTCCACTCCAGGGTCACCAGCAAAATCGGCAAGGCGTTCGGGGCCAACAGGTATGCAGTCATAGGAGGCTTTGCACCGGCAATGTACGACTCAACAATAAGGACAGGAAAGGTTGCCGGCAGAATGACCAAGCAGATGGCCAAGGGGGTTCCCGAGCTTGCCCGCGGAGTAACCAGGACCACCATGGGAATGGTCGGTGGAAGGCGCGCAGTCGAGCAGCTGGAGGAAAGGGCAAAGACGTCTGCCACTGCGGCATGGCTTACCAAGAAACACCCGTCAGATATAGTCGTGGGGCAGATGTTCCCGGTAAACGACAAGATGGCCCACCTCTACCGCACCCTGCGGAAGGAAACGCTCCGCGATGAGATGAGGTATGTACTAAGGCAGCTTTACCGCAAGATGGGCATAAAGTTCAATATCAGCGAGCACGAGCTTGCGGAGATGGGCTACAGGGACCTGGACATCCTGAAAAGGTCAGGATATACATCGTCCGAGGAGCTCCGGCAGCTGGAAGGCCAGATAAGAAAGATACTTACCGGTTCCGGAGACGGCCAGCAGAAGCTCAGCGCGCTTCTGGACCTTGCAAAGTCCAGGGGTGCCACCGTTGACGGCGAGCTTCTCAAGCTTGCCAACAGCGTCCAGAGCATAGAGCAGTCTGCCCATCCTGACCATGTGAAGCTGCTTCTGCTTCAGGAGGAGCTTGAGCAGCAGAACAAGGTGCGCATGTCAGTAAACACCGGCGGGATGGCAAATGAGGATGCCTATCTCTGCCATGTAGGCGGGGATTCGCTGAAGGGATCGCAGATCTGGGAAACCATGATTTTCCGGACATATATCTGGGATGCGGAGAACGGCCACCTGGCAGCCAATGCCGGAATGAAGGAGGAGCTGCTTTCAGCCAGGCTGAACGTTGCCAACAGGATTGGAACCCTCAACCCGGTACATGGCGCGCACGAGCTTCCCGAGCACATGCGGAACATGACACAGCTGGAGGCTGTTGCAGAGAGAAACAGGAAGGACATGATAACCCTGTTCAGCGAGGACGGCAGAAAGCTCTTCCAGCAGACCAACAACAAGAGCATAAACAACGCTTCAATGAACGAGATAGTGCAGTTCATGTACGGAGGGAACATGCCCAAGACCGGACATATAGACCCCAAGACCAAGAAGATGGTCTGGTGGGGAGCCGACGAGGAGCTTACCCTGCCCAAGGGCTCTACCCTTGTGGACATGAAGAGGCACTGGGTTTCCGGCCTTGACCCCAGGGAGAACTATGCAATCGGCCAGTGGGTTGAGTCCAGGTTCACCAAGAGCTATGTGCCCCCTTACCAGGCATCAATAGAAGCAGAGCTGGACAGGGCAGCCGGCTCAGCCAACTGGACCGTCCAGCAGCGCACTTCCGAGGCAAAGAAGCTGTGGGTGCTTGACCAGCTCCAGCAGGACATGGAGCAGAGGTTCAACTCTCACTTCGGGCACAACACCTACGGAACCACTGCGGAAACAGTGAGGTTCTACGGGGGCATAATGGCCGGCTTCATGGAGAAAGCGCTAAAGGACAAGGGCTTTGCCAAGAACAACCCGACTATAAGGTTCCTGGAGGAGATGGACACCACCAATCCCAGGGACCTGTCCAACCTGTCCAACATAATGCAGTCCCACCAGAAGGAATACGAGGCGCTGCTCAGCAAGCCGGTTACCTACGATGATGTGGCCAAGACCAACCAGGCCCTGGTCATGCTTCATGAAGGTGGCTTTGCATTCTACAAAAAGAACATGATGCTGAGCGACCAGGACCGTGTGCTCTCCGGCGAGGTCGCACTCAGGGACGAGAAAGGGCAGCTCAGGAAGTTCATACCTGAAGACATTCCAATCAAGTTCGGGGACAGGGACGACCTGCTGAGGGAGTTCTACCGGGTCGCCGGCTCCCAGAACACCCATGACTGGGACAACTTCATAGGCTCGGCCACCAAGTGGGCCAAGGGAGGGGGCTACAACTACGAAAAGGAGAAAGTATTTGCAGCGGTTCTGTGGCAGTATGCGAACACCACCCATGACTACGAGAGGTTCTGGAGGAACAGCTCGGTCTCGGTTGAAGCCAAGCGCCAGGTAACACCTTCGGCTCCGTCGCCAATGAGGTTCTTTGGCGTGGAGGCCCCCGGCTTTACCAGCAAGGTCATCAAGCCGTTCAGGGACATGGGAATGCATGCCGGAGACTACATATCCAAGACAGCGCTTGCCGCAGGAGGGCCGCTCCACAAGGCATCGTATGACATTACCCCGGTGTCTGAGTATTACAGGCAGCACTCCTGGCAGCTTTCCAACCGGATAATGTCTGGCCGCGACATGCAGAACCTTACCGAGGAGGAGAAGGTTGCATACAGGAATGTTGCAATGCAGCATTATTCCTACCACCAGGTCTGGGACTTTGCAATTGACAGAAATCCCTGGAGGATGTCGACCTCGTTCGGTCAGCAGCAGAGCTGGCAGGCGTTCTTCCACTACGGGCCTTCAGCCAACTTTGATGTCAGAAGCAACCTCAGGGCCTACATGGACCGGGGCGAGTACGCTAGCTTCATGGCAGGCTACGGGTTCCCGATGAACCTTGCGGGCAAGATGATGAGGCCATACACTGGAATGATAAGGGGCCTCCAGATGTCCATGCAGGGCGCTCCTGCCAAGTTCGATGCAACCGGCGATGCGCTCAGGCAGTTCAACTACACCCCGCCCAGGCTCAGGGAGGCAATGCAGTCGCTGAACCCGTTCTCCTTCAAGTGGTTCCCGGGCAAGACCAGCGAAAGGATATCCAAGCTCAATAAGTTCGGCGGAAGCCTTGAGCAGCACCAGCTTGCAGGTCCGGAGTTTGCAGCCGGCCTTAGGCAGGCACCCCAGGATGTATTCCTGCACAAGAAGGGTGTGTATGCAAACGCAAGGACCGGTGAGGTAAACCCCGGTGCCAGCTTCTACAACTACAGGCACGAGATGCAGCTGGACGCGCCCATGGCAGAATACATGCTGAGGGCCAACGAAGCCACCTATATGCATGACAAGAAGGTGCAGGAGGCAGCCTGGACCAACACCACCAGAAGGACGGTGTCGGCAGAGGCCCTTGCATTGAGAAGGGACCAGGAGCTCAGGGGCTTCGGTGCAATGCAGAACCCGCTTATGGGGTGGGCCAACCCCATAGCGTTCATGTGGCACATGCCAGTGCCTCTCTACCCGACCAGCCTTACGCCCAGGGACATGGTGTCCAATTATGTGAGGCGTGCAAAGGAGGGACGCAGGGGAGGCTACGGACAGGGCCTCAAGAGCACTGCACGCAGCCTCGGAAGGGGAACCTCAAGGCTCATGCAGCCGCACAAGCTCCACATGGTGGTCTACTGCCCGAGATGCAGCAGGGCCGGCGTGAGGGGCAGCAGGTGTTCCTGCGGAACGGTGCTGTATTAGCCCTTTTATTTCTTTCTTATCTTATTTTATTCAGGAGTTTTCCATGAGAAAATTTGCCATATTTGTAATGTTGCTCCTGCTTGCATACGGATGCGTAAGCAACATGGGCGGCTCCCAGTACGCACAAAGCTATTACGACGACATCCGGCAGCACGGCAGGATTGCGGTTTCCGACCCCAGCCAGCTGGAGGAATGCCAGGTTGGAAGCTGCCACTGCTTCGTGTGCGAGAGCGGCCTGAACATCGAATCACTTGGCATGTCAAACAACCTGGCCGGCGGGAGCTGTCAGTGGAATACCAACTGCACAAGGCAGACAACCTCCGACCTGCTCTGGGGGGATGACAATGAGGGCATCATGATACGGCAGTTCATGATAGGCCAGGGGCCTTCTATTTCCGACTTTTCGGATGCACAGACCTACTGCCATTACGGGCTCAGCATGGCGGTGCAGTGGCTGCTTGCTGATGAAGAGAACCCCTATGGGCTTCCCGACGCCAGCCGGGCAATATGCCTTTTGACCAAGGATGTCATGCCGGTGTATGTAATGTACAGCGGGGGCGAGGACATTGATGCCACCAGGGCAGGGGACATTGCCCATGTGCTTTATACCGAAGGGGATGATGTGACCCTGGGCACCCTGACCGAGGGACCGGTCGGACCGGTAGTGGTGGTCACAGAGATGAACGCCGACGCCAGCCAGGCCGACCTGGTGGCAGAGCAGGTGAGGAGAATCAACGATGAATGCAATCCCAACCGCCATGCCGAGAGCGGGGAAATCAACTGCTTTGTGGCGGTTGCCCCCAAGTTCAATGACTACGAGGCGATGGATGCACTGCTCAACACCCCCGGAATCAAGGAAGAGGTGGACCTGGTTGCCTATGGCATTGACTACAGGTATGCCCATGGTTGCGACCCTGATGACATAATCATGAGCCAGGCCCTGAACTTTTCCGAGCATGCACTGTACAACCATGGAAAGCCGACCATAATACCCTACATTCTCTTTGATTCGTCCGGCCCGGATGCAGACAACACCTGCCAGTGGAGCGAGAACCTCATGACCGAGGCATACTCAGCGTTCTGGCCGGACACCATACTTGCCCTTCAGCAGAAGGGCGTAATAGGGGCGGCTCCCTATTCCATGTACTCCACTCAATATGGGGTCATGAACCCCCTGGAGTGCAACGACTGTGACCTGGCCAAAAACCAGAACCGGCTGCGCTCCTGGTTCGCAGGATGCCAGGACTATGCCCAGATTTCCAGCGGCTCCACAAATACCCGCGGTGCGGGAACCCCTATTATATTTCCAAATGAATCTGCAGGCTACTGCGACCAGGGAGGAAACCTTGACTTCATGATTAGGCAGGTGCAGTATGCCAACCTTGGCGGGGGAGGGGACCTTCTAAACCCTGTACAGTCCGAGCTTGACGACCCAGACCCTGTGCTCTACCGGTGCATGGACTGCATCACCAACAATCTGACCAGGGAAGAGCCGCCGTTCAACTTCGGCGTGGCAAGCGTTTCAATGACCGGAACGCCCCCCGAGGAATGGTGCACTTCTTTCCCTGAGATAGAGGCATGGGCAGACCGCAGGAACATCGACCCCCTGCTTGTGCGCGCTTTCATACGCACCGAATCGGGATTCGACCCCTGTGCCGCGGCCAAGGTGTGTGCCGCCGATTACGAAGGGGCCGGGTGTTTTGCACGGGTGACCAGCGGCGCCAGTGAATGCTATGCCAAGCCTGCCTATGATGAGATGTACGACCCTGCCGGCAACTGCACGTTTGCCATTGCCCCTGACTCAGATACCGATTCCCCGCAGTGGAGGTGGTGCGCCCTGGGGCTTATGCAGGTTACCGACCCCCCGTACACCTTCTGGCCCGACGACAAGCTTCCCGAGGGCCTCACCCCGGGAGTGGACAACCCCTACTATGACATATTCGACCGGAGCGGCTTTGACACCCCGAGCATGAGAGACCAGAGGATTCCAGCAGCCCGCGCCTGTGCTCCGGACGGCCGTTTCAACCCGTTCAATGTAAGCCATACCCTCTGCTTCGGAACCGCCAAGATGGCCGAAAACCTGGGGGATGCAAGGACCTGGATAGAGAACAACCGTGCCTATCTCAACTGGGGAGAGGAGGACTATGAAAAGGACAGCGTCTTTGCCGCCTACATAGCAGCCAACATGTACGCAGGATTCTGGTATGCCGGCTCCTCCAACCCGGAATGTCCGTCATCGTGGAACAACGGGAGGTGCTGGGCGGACAATTTCAGGGACAGCTGGGAGATTGATGCAGAGTGGTGCGAGGACAACAGGGACAAGGACGAGTATCCTCCGGAATGCACTGATGACGGCCTTCCCGACCTTGACCAGTGCTACGGCTACACTGATTTCGTGGAGTATGTCCATGACTGTGAAATACAGTACCTCCCAAGGCAGGCAGACCCCGGTGCCAACAAGATGGCCGCTTACTACCAGCTGAAGAACGGCTGTGAAATCGCGTGGTGCCCGCCGGACAAGAGGCTGATTCAGCTTGCCTATGAAGATGACTGGGAGGATTATCTGCCTTCCAGCGGAAGCCCGTACATACTTGACGAAGAAGATGAAACAGGGGAAGAGTAATTTATCTCAGCCATTCCTTGTTCTCTATTTTCTTCTTTATGTATTCGCCAACAAATGTAAGCCTCTCTCCCTGGAGGGCATCCTGCTCCAGCTTTTTCCTGGTTTTCAAAACAAGCTTGAGTTCCCTGACCCAGTCCTTGTGCCGGTTTATCCAGGGGTAGCCCATCATTTCTTCGGCACGCTTTACATCAACATCCTTGGCCCTGATGGTCAGCTTCTCCAGGAACGGGAACTCCTTGATGTCGCTCATTGTGACTCCGATGAATTTTGCTTCAGGAACAGCAAAGTCCCTGCCCAGATAGGCAAGGTTCATGCTTCCGGTCTTGATTGTCCAGTAGATGTACCACCCCCATGCATCGCAGTCCATGAGGCAGTATACCGGCAGCTTTTTGTCCGCAAGCTTGCGAAGCAGCCTTCTCGTCCCCCTGGTGGACTGCCCCTTGGGGGTTACCAGAAGGCAGTTTTCCTCTCTCCAGAACTTGTCTTCGTTGAGGCGCTGCCAGAGCGCGTCTTTCTCCACCACCAGCACAAAATCAGCATCCAGGCTGTCTATCTCCATGTTGTTGTCCACGTCGCTGGGGACGCTCCACCCGCTTCTTCCCTGCCTGGAGAGGTCAATTGTCGTTTCTTCCCCCCCGAACTTGTCCTTGATTTTCATGGAGCCGGCAACAAAGCCCTTCCGGTCAGTGGTAAGGTGCAGGTCCTCCCTCTTCACGTTCAGTGCAACTTCAAGGTCTTCAATCAGGGCGTTGGACTCCCCCTGTTCGGTAAACAAGTCCTCATCAATGTCTTCCCCCAGGGTGAATTTCAGCTGGTAGAAAAGGCCCCTGATTGAGGTGTGCAGTTCCTCCTGCAGGAACCTCCTGGTTTTTGCAGCGATTGCGACTGTCTGCATGAATGTCCTTGCCTGGGCGACGCTCAGGAATTTCCTTGTCTCCTTTTTGTCTCCGGTCCGGAGGCATCCCACTGCCTCGTCATAAATGGTATTGCTCCTGGTCCTCAGGGTGCTCTCAAACTTTGGCCCTTCCCCTTTCCTGATTTCACTGACCATCTGCTCTCCGAGCTCTTTCAGCTTTTTCTGGGCATTAGTTGTTTTCAGTTGAATCACCCTCTTCTTTTCTTCTAACGTACCTTTCCTCTATCAGCTTATTCAGTTTTTTCTCAATCCTCTCGGCATCTGCATCAGCCAGGCTGGCCAGGTCAGAGGAAAGCTGGTGGACATAGCGGCCAATCACCTTTTTCTTGGTTGCAATCTCATGGGCCTTCTTCTTGCTGGATATGTACCGCTGTATCCCCCGGGAGGCCTCCATCACCGAGTTTTTTATCTCCAGCATGACGTCTTCCTCATGGGAAATCGCCTGCTTTCCTGCACTGGTGTAGGGAACATGGACGCTAACAAGGTTTATCAGCACTGCAATAGGCTCTTCCTCGAAATTCCTGATGTTGTACCTCTTCCAGTCCATGGTCTTTATGGTCTCGGTGATTGCACAGCCTCCGGCGTCAAACAATAGTGGCACCTTGTTGGCAAAACGCATCACCTCTCCCCTTTTCTGGGCTGCGGATACCCCCCCGCCATAGGCTATTCCAACTTCCACCATGAACGGGATTCCCCCGCGGTATACCTTTGGCTTTCTTTCGGTGACCATCAGCACCTCGGGATTGAATATGTTGGTGAAGGACGCCTCAACCCGTTCTTTACCTATGGGGACAAGAGAGTCCATGGCCGGGGCAATCCACTTGACCTGGGAAAATGCCTTGACCAGCCTCTCCGCCTCGTCCCAGGTCAGCTTGTCGGGCCGTTTGTTGAAGTTCAGTTTAGGTGTGAGCTCCCTCAGCTCATTTACCTTGGCCGCACTCACTCTTGCAAACGTGTTCTGCAGAAACGAGGACAGCCTCTTGTTTTCCCTGCTGTGCTTGGCGAATTCCAGAAGGTCGTGGGGAGTAAGGCCCAGCGGATGGGGCTGTATTTCGTAAGGCCTGTTGGGGTTTTTTTCAACCGAGCGCGGGAATGTTGTCTGCTCATTGTCCGGCTCGACCAGGGTTATGCTGCAATGGGGGTTGGCCAGCGCAGTCCTTTTCAGGTATTCATAGACTCCATAATTGCTTCTTTCATATCTTACATCCTTGAATTCCGCGGTAACGGTAAGCCCTGTTTCCTCGGCAGAATTCTCTTCCAGAACGGTGATGACCGGCTTGTTTTTCTTGAAGTCTATCGCTATGTCGGCAACGATTCTTTTTCCCTTGTGGCAGGTGACTGCCTTGGTGGACTGGCCGGTGGTTACATAGGAAAACATGGTGCAGGCCGCAGCCCCTATCCCCTGCTGCCCCCTCTGCTGGAGATAGCGGTGGAACTTTGTTCCTGCAAGCATCTGGCCCAGGGCCTTGCCCAGGTGGGACTTTGGTATTCCCGGACCGTTGTCCTTGATTGTCATCCGGTAGTGGTCCTTGTTCCTGTCAAGCTCTTCAACTTCCACAAGTATTTCTGGGAGAATTCCCGCTTCCTCGCAGGCATCAAGTGCATTGGTTGTGAACTCATGCACAATCATAGTTAGTGAACGCACTTTCCCTGAAAATCCAAGCATCTGCCTGTTCTTCTTGAAAAATTCTGCCACGGAATGCTCCCTGAACTGCTCGAACATATCTTCTGCCATGGTACAGCCCTCTTTGGTTTGGTCGCTGATACTTTATTGCCTGAGGTTCTATTAATATTTTGCGGAAAAAATCAGCTGAGCTCTCTTTCTGCCTGCAGTTCCTGGAGAAGCGCAGAAAAATCATCGCAGGCTTCGTGCAGCCCCGGGCCGCCGGAAGTTATTGATTCCCTTGCGGTTTTGTACTCCGGCATCCTGCGGATGTGCCTTCTCCCGAAAATGTCGGTAACGTCCTTAAGGGCCTCTTCCAGTTGTTTTCTGAAGGCGTCCTTCTCCTCCCTTAAGTTTTCCCGGGATGCCACCCTTGCAACAAGCTCGTTGAATCTGTTGGTTAAATCTGCCGCCTTTTCAACGGAAAGCGCCGGCTTGAAAGGATTCCATTTCCAGGTCTTCCCGGAGTCTGCAGCCCGCATGTATTTCAGGGCAAGGTATTTTTCCGGGCCCAGCACCTTTTCTATGGCCTGCATGGACTGCCTTCCCTTTCTTCTGCCGCATTCCTTATTTTTTTCCCAGCTTTTTCAGCCCGGTCCGTTTTGCAATCTTTTTGAAAAACCTGTCAACTGCCCGGCCGACAGTGGTTATGAAAAGCAGCTGGTCTGATGCCAGGAAAAGCTTGCCCGAGCCTCCCACGCCAGCCATCCTGCGGCATCTGCGGATGCCCGGAGTCTCGGAAAGCAGCGGGCATACAAAGTACTACATCCCCTGCCCAATCACCAGGGAAGAGGCAACATTTCTGGCTCCCCCGGGAAGGTTCTTTTTTGAGCGGGCGACGCAGAAACGTTTGCCCTGCCCGGGCTGTCTGCCTTTGAAACATGCATGCAATATATATGGTAGAATATGATTAAAAATGTTAATTATTGGCTGTTCCTAAGCCTTTCCGTCATGAGCTCCCTTTTTGTTTTTGCCAGAAAGTTCAGGACGGTGGTGTGCTTGGCACCGTTGAGAAGCATGTTAACCGCCTCCTTTACCCGCTCCATTGCATCCATCTTTGCAATCAGGCTTATGGTATTTCCGTAGACAGATATGCAGGATTCGGTGGAGCTTTCAATCTGTTCCTTTATCTTTCCCTTTTCGCCTATTACCCTGCCTTTCACCCTGGTCTTTGCCCGGTCTGAGTCCACTATTTCCTTCAAGTGTATTATGTAAAGCAGGTAATCATCCTTGAGAAGGAGGAGTGCGGTTTTTGGCTTGAATCCCCTCCCTATCGCCTTTACGACATCAAGGCAGAAGAATACACTGGTGGGGTTCCCGGTTATCCGGACCTCGCCCTCTGAATCTATGCTCAGCTCAACGTTGCATTTCTTTTCCAGAAGCTGCCTTGCGCTTCCCTCCTTTCCTATCAGTACACCCACCCTTTCTTCGGGTATCTTCACTATTTCGGTTTCCTTTTCATTCATTTTGCTAGCCTCTCCAAAACTTTCTGCACTTCCTGGGAAGTTTCCTTGGCCAGTCTTTTTTGGGCTGCTTTTTTGACTTCCCCGTCCTTCATGTCCAGAAGCGCCCGGGCCGCTGCAAGCCGGGCTCTCTCGTCCCAGTGGGAAAGCAGAATCAGGAAAGCCTTCTTTGCCCCGGCATCATCCTTCATTTGGGAAAGTGCCCTGATTGCGTTCAGCTGGTTTGTTCCGATGTCTCCCCTTGCCAGGATTATCAGCTCCTGCTTGGCTGCTTCCGCCAGCTCTCTGCTTTCGCTTTCTGCAATATAGTTCAGGGCAGTTCCCAGGGTTTCCCTGTTTCTCAGCATCTTGGAAAGCGCCTTGCCAATCAGCTCCCTGTAGTTTTCCAGCAGCAAGAGGTTTTTAACTGCCTGGCCAACATTCTCCTTTGCCATGGACTCTGAACTTTTTTCCAGGAATTTCATCAGGGCGTCTTCCCACCCTGCGTCAATGAGCATCATCAGGGTATATCTCGCAATGAAGCGAGGGGACAGGCCATAGTCCTGGTTGGGGCGGGAAAGGACCGAAAGCGCCACCCTCATCAGCGCAAACCGGTCCGGCCGGAGCAGGGACAAGTCTGTCCCCGGCTTCTTTGTAGCAGAGTAAGAAGCCATGATATTCCAGAATATATCCCTTATGTTTTTGTCCGGGGCAAGACCGTACTTGGAAAGGTCGAGCCTTTTGATTTCTGCTCCTTCGCCCTCCTCGTCGTCTCCCCCGAAAGCTTCCTTTGGCATAATACTCTTATATCCGTATCCCTTAAATAAAAAAATATATGTCTAACCTTGCTTTAGTTGAAAGCCTGCGGCAAAGGGGGTATCTGCGCTCCAAAAGGGTGGGGGAAGCAATGCTGGCAGTGGACAGGGCCTTTTTTGTATCAGACTCCTATCTGCCTTATGAGGACCGCCCCTTTCCGGTGGGCAGTGGCCAGACCATTTCCGCGCCCAGCGTGGTTGCTTTCATGCTAGACCGTCTTGAAGTGGAGCCGGGGATGAAGGTGCTTGAGGTAGGCACCGGCTCCGGCTATAATGCTGCCCTGCTTTCTTATCTGGTGGGACCGGAGGGAAAAGTGATTTCCATAGAAAAAATCCCTGAGCTGGAGGAGGTCGCCAGAAAGAACCTTGAGGCAATGGGGTTCCCGGAGAACATTGAACTCCGGGTAGGAGACGGGAGCTGCGGATTTGAAAAAGATGCACCCTACGACAGAGTGATTGTAACCGCTGCCATGCCCTATCTTGATGAGGAACATCCCCTGGTAGTGCAGCTCAAGGGGGACGGTGTGCTGGTGGCGCCGGTGGGAAACCGCTTTTCCCAGGACATCGTTGTGTTCAGGAAAAAAGACAAATCATTCCGAAGAGTTCTTCCGGTAATTTTTGTCCCCCTGGTCGGTGAGCATGGATTCAAATGAATTTGATGTAATCATTGTAGGGGCAGGGCCGGCCGGACTCTCCTGTGCAAGGGCCCTGAAGGGCTCCGGGCTCAGGGTGATGGTCCTTGAGAAAAACCCGAATCTTGGGATGAAGATATGCTCGGGAGAAATATCCCCCAAGGTGCTTCCAGGTGGAAATATTGACCGGGGGATGGAATGGAAGGAGCTGGTGGTCTGCACTGAAGGCAGCAGGCAGAAAATCTCATATAGCAGGCCTTTTCTCTGGACCATTGGGAGGGAGAATCTGGAAAAGCATCTTATGGGGGGATGCGATGCAGAGATTCATTTCTCCGAGCCTGTTTCCAGTGTGGCCGGCAGCCATGTGAAAACGCCACAGGGAAGATATAATTACAAGCACCTGGTTGGTGCTGACGGCGCATTCTCAATAGTAAGGAAATACCTGGACCTTCCGGTAGAGCATATCCAGGGCTGGGCCTACCACTTTGTTCTTGATGCCCCCTGCCCGGAATTCCAGCTATGCTGGATGCCGAAGACATTTCCAAAATCATACGGTTATATGATGTCCAAAGGAAGAAGCCGGGCCATGGCCGGGCTTGCCTGGGCAGGTGATTTTGACCCAAAGAAAGCAGCAAAAGCCAGGGCCTGGGCGTTGAAGCATTTTGGTATCAGCAGGCATTCAGCAAAGTCCGAGGCAATGAAGGGAAATGCCGATTACCGGGGATGGAAATTCGGAAAGGTGTACCTGGCAGGAGAAGCGGCAGGCCTTTTGAATCCCCTGACCACCGAAGGGATTTATTATGCAGTGAAAAGCGGGGAAGGGGTGGCCAGGGATATCCTTGGAGAGCCGGAGGGAAGCCGGGTGATGAATTCCCTTGCCCGTTCCCACCGGTGGCAGGTTTTGTTTTTTGACCTGGCAACTAATCCGGAGCTTCCGTTCTGCTGGATAATAAACTGGATACTTAAAGACCCCCGCAAGGGCATCAGAAGAAAAGTATTTGACTGGGTTTTGTGGAAGCTCATGCTAGGCTAGCGATTTTCTGGAAATCCTTTTTCATCATCTTCCTGATTTTCGGAAACCTCATCCCTGCCGCAGGATGAAATGTCACAAAATAAGTGGTGCCTTCCTTCCTGTAGGTTTTTCCATGGTCCTCGGTCACTTTTATGTCTTTTTCCGGAAAAACTGCCTCTGCTGCCACATCCCCCATGAGAACTACAAGTTCAGGAGACAGCACTTCTATCTGTTTTTTCAGATGCTCTGCACCGTGTCTGATTTCCTCTTTTCTAAGATTCCTGTCCCCGGGATAGTACTTCACGGGCGAGGTGATGTAGACGTCCTCCCGGTTTATGCCTATGGATTCGAGCATTTCGTTCAGGAACTTTCCGGCCCTTCCCACGAAGGGCCTTCCAGTCTCTGATTCTTTTTTTCCAGGCGCCATTCCAATGAACATGGCTCCGGCATCAGACGGACCCTCCCCCGGGACCGGAAGCCCTTTCTTGTCTTTTCTGCATGTTTTGCAGTTCTTAATCTCATTTTCAATTTCTTTAAGGGTCATTTCCATTTGATGCTGCAGCCCATCGAAGGCAGGGATTCAACGCCCACTTCCCGTCCGGCAAGCACATCCCTTATTGCATTCTCCATCTCGGAGGATGTCCCCTTGGAATGCGGCTCGCCATGCGCATCATCGAACCTTCCGTGGTATTTCAGCCGGAAATCGCCGTCAAAAAGAAAGGGGTCCGGGGTACATTCCGCTCCATATGCCCTGGCAACCTCCTGGCTCCCATCGTATAAATAAGGAAAATTGAAGTTGTTTTTCTCTGCATACTCCTTCATTTTTTCAAAGCTGTCCTCGGGGTATTCTTCTGCATTGTTGGAATTTATCCCGACAACCCGGAGGCCCTCCGGCCCGTATTTTTCCTGAAGCTCGACAAAATAGTCCATTTTGGGCCGCACATAGGGACAGTGGTTGCACATGAATATAACCAGGAGCGCCTTTTTCCCCTTGAAATCTTCAAGGGAATACTGCTTGCCGTCCGTTCCCGGGAGGCTGAAATCAGGAGCCTTGCCGTCTTTTCCAAGAACCTTGTAACTGGATGGCGTTAATGTCATAATTGCACCAATGGTGCTTTGCAAGCCAGCATTTTAATGCTTTGTCAGCTGGACCGGAAATATCAAACCCATGGTGTCAAAATTTTTATGGTTAACAGTTCTATAGTAAGCAGAACCAAGGTTGATGTGATGGCAGTCATTGTTAAGCGAAGAGGGAAAAAAGAGAAGTTTGATGAGAAGAAAGTCTATGCTTCGGTTTATTCTGCATGCGTGGAGTGCGACCTGACCGCCCAGGAGGCCGAAAGGATTGCAGACAACGTAACCAGCGAAGTGAAAAAGTTCGTTAAAGGAAAGAAGCAGGTTAATTCCACCCAGATATTCGGACTGGTAATCCAGAAGCTTGCCAAAGAGCACGAGGCAGTGGCTTTTATGTATGAGACACACCGGGAAGTAATAATAAACAACTAAAGAATTGCCGCAGGCTCATATTTTGCTTCTTTTCTGTATTTTTTTGTCATGTTGCTTATTTTTGCATTGACTGACTTTATCTGCTTTTCAGCCAGGCCCGTGAAATGGGCCTTTTCCTGAAGAATTCTGTTGATTTCATCCTCTGATATCCCTGCTTTCTGGAACTCGGGGTCCCGGGAAAGCCGTTTTGCAATCTCCGGAGATTTGCCCCCCTGCCTCATCTTCAGGGCTTCGGAGACGGCATACCTCTTGATGATTTTGTGGGCCCTTTCCCGGCCGATGCCTTTTTTGACTGCCGCCATCATTATCTCGGTGGTTGCAAGGAAGGGCAGGTATCTTTCAAGCTCCTGGCCTGCCATTTCCGGATAAGCCCCCATGCCGTTGAGCACGGTAAGGGTGGTCTCGCAGAGGCCGTCAGAGGCATAAAGCGAATCTGGTATTATCACCCTCCTCACCACCGAGCAGGATACGTCTCCCTCTTCCCACTGGTCTCCGGAAAGCCGGGAGGCCCCGTCGGCATGCATCTTCAGAAGCTCTGCAAACCCGCAGATTCTTTCCGAGCTCCGGGTATTCATCTTATGCGGCATCGCGCTTGAGCCTACCTGCCCTTTCCGGAATCCCTCGGTAACAAGCTCGAATCCTGACATCAGCCTCATGCCTTTGGCAAAGTTTTCGCATGCTGAAGCCAGCCGGGAAAGGCCGGAAATCAGGGAATAGTCAAGCGACCTCGGGTAGACCTGGCCGGTTGCTTCCAGGACTTTGCTGAATCCAAGCTGCTTTGCAATCTTTTCCTCCAGCTTTCTTACTTTCTTTTCGCTTCCAAGAAGATTGAGCATGTCAAACTGGGTTCCGGCCGGGCCCTTGATTCCCCTCAGAGGATATTCCCCCAGTCTTCTTTCAAAGTCCCCGGCATGAAGATAGAGCTCCTCTGCCCACATCGCAAACCTTCTTCCCAAAAGTGTCGGCTGGGCAGGCTGGTGGTGGGTTCTTGCGGTAAGCACTATGTTCCGGTATTCCGCGGAGCGCTCTGCCATGTGCCTGAGAATTGAAATGTATTTTCCGAAAATGATTTTTGAAGCCTTTTTTATCTGTACCTGCTCTACGTTGTCGGTAAGGTCCCGGCTGGTCATTCCCTTGTGGATGTGCTCCTTTGCACCTGCAGCTTCAACAAAAGCCTCAATCCTTGCCTTTACGTCATGCTTTGTTTTGCTTTCTATCTGCGTTATCCTCTGGAGGTCAATTTTTCTCACGGCGCGCTCATATTTTGCTATGTCTGCGGCGGGTATGTCAGCCCCCAGCTGGCGCTGGGCCTTCATCACTGCTATCCAGAGCTCCCTCTCTGCAATTATTTTGCCTTCTTCAGAAAAAATTGCGTTTATTTCCTTGGTGGCATACCTCTCGGACAGGATATTGGGATTTGCCATTTGACCTCACAACCAAGGTTTACAGTTACTTTTTATAAATCCATTTGCATTTGTCTTTCGCATGAAGGAATCTGTTGCATGCGGCCATACTCTGACCGCCCGTGCTGCCATGGATACTTTCAGGAAAGGTGGAAATGCATTTGATGCCGCAGTCGCTGCAGTATTCGCAAGCACCGTGGTTGAGCCCATGCTGACCTCACTTGCCGGGGCGGGAATAGGGTTGCTTAAAAACGGGGATGAGACCAAATGCATCGACTTCCTGGCCAATTTCCCCAAAAAGGGCCGCCGGCCCCCGGTCAGGGCGGTTAGGAAGGTGGTGAGCTTTGGGGATGAAGTTCAGGAGTTCTATCTTGGATATGGCTCTCTGGGGGTGCCGGGCAGCATTGACGGCCTTCTGCATATCCACTCCAACTACTGCTCGCTTGAACTCAGGGATATACTCGCACCGGCCATACAATATGCAAAAGGCCACAAGGTATCAGAATACCAGGCGACAGTATTCCAGATACTGAGGGACTATTGCATATACACCAGCGAAGCAAGGGAAATCTTCGCTTCCCGGGGCAGGATTCCGGAAAAAGGGGAGACCCTGAGAAATCCCAAAAAAGCCAGGTTCCTGGAGCTGCTGGGCGAAGACAAAAAGGGCGCCAGAAAGTTTTATCTGGACGAAATGCGAAAAGTACTGAACCGGCACAAGAGCTCGCTTTCAATTGATGATGTTCTTGGTTACAGGGTAAAAGAGCACGAGCCAATCCGGATTGGTTACCGGGGCAGAAAGCTGGAAATGGCTTCCCCGCCCTCTGCGGGGGGAATCCTGATTGCATACGGCCTGAAGTCAATAGAAGATATTGACGTTGGCACGCTGGAACACAACTCCATTGAGCATGTGAAGCTGCTTGCAGAAACCATCAAGAGATGCGAATCCAAGCGCACCAGGGAATTCTTCCGGCACCTTCTTTACACCACAGGATTCTGGAAAAAATTCCTGAAAACTCCGGAAAGGCTTGGCAGTACTACCCATATAAGTGTAATTGACAGGGAGGGGAATGCCGCGGGCATCACCACCAGCAACGGGCAGGGAGCCGGAATCATGATAGGGGACACCGGCATCATGTTCAACAATTTTGCTGCCGAGCCGGACCTTATGCAATACAAGTCGGTTTACAAGCCCGGAGAAAGGATTACAACCATGATGTCACCGACAATAATCAGCAAAGACGGAGAGATAAAGGCAGTTCTGGGAAGCGGGGGGAGCAACAGGATAAGGAGTGCAATAATGCAGGTAATCTCTAACATGGTTGACTTCGGGATGGCTCCCAGAAAGGCAGCCAATTCCAGCCGGGTTCATTACGAATACGGGGGGTTACAGCTTGAGAAAGGGATAAAGGAGAAGGCCATTGTGGAACTTGAGAAGGAATACAAGGTAAACGCCTGGTCCGAGAAGAACATGTTCTTTGGAGGCGTGCATATTGCTGTTCCCGGAGGCGGAGGCGGTGACCTGAGAAGAAGCGGAACAGTGAGGACGGGGTGAGGCCTCAGGATGGACCTTTTTGACGGAATTCTGCTTGGCTTTATACAGGGCATTGCCGAATGGCTTCCGGTAAGCTCAGAGGCAATGGTCACACTTGCCGGCAAGTTTTTCTCGGGCCTTGAATACCGGGAAGCAATGAGCACTGCGATATGGCTCCACAGCGGCACCCTGCTCGCTGCCCTGGCTTATTTCAGAAAGGATATCACCAATCTTGTAAAAGATTCGTTTTCCCCCGGCCCGGGCAGGCAGCTGCTCATCTTTCTGGCCGTCGCAACTGCCGCCAGCGCAGTGGTGGCATTTCCCCTTCTTGCTCTTGCAGTATCAGTTGAGATGCCCGAAGCCTTTGCCACCATTCTAATCGGGGTTTTTCTTGTTTTCATTGCTTTCTTCCAGAAAAACCGCAAACAGGGGACTAAGACTGTGTTGACCCCCCTGAATGCAGGGCTGGCAGGGCTGGTCCAGGGGCTTGCAGTCCTTCCCGGGATAAGCCGCTCCGGAATAACAATACCAGTGCTTATTGCAGAGGAATATCCCCTGAAGCAGGCATTCCGGCTCAGCTTCCTGATGAGCATACCGGTAAGCTTCGGCGCCCAGGTGGCATTGCCTGTTGTGGAGGAAGGGTTTGCTGTTGACGGCCCGATGATAGCCGGCAGCATAGTGGCTGCGCTGGTGGGATTCGCCACTATAGGTGTCCTGATGCGTTTTGCCGAGCAGGTGAATTTCTTTAAGGCAACACTTGTGCTGGGCCTGGGAGTTATTGCCTGTGGGGCTCTGCTGCTCTGATTTCCCTGCTTTTTATCAAAAGCAAGGAAACATATATGGCCCCAAACGTAATTGTCATTCCCACCAGCCCTGCTGCAAGCTCTGAGCCCAGAAGCAGGTAATCAGCGAAAGGCGCCTCGTATAGGACCATGGAGCTGTCAAAGAATCCCAGATTTATCGCTACCTTTTCCATGCCGTCAGGCTCTCCGGACGCGAAAGGAAGGGCCAGTGCCAGCACCAGAAATGCCAGTCCGGTTGTAAATGCAACGTAATCTGAAACCAGGGACGCTGCTTTGAAGAGATACTCGTATACCGCAAGCGTAATCAGCGCTTCCCCCATACCTATTACTGCATGAACCGCCCCCATCGCGAAAAGGACATTAGCCAGGTCTGCAGCACCGCTTATTCCCAGCAGGACTGATGCTGAAACTGATGCAAGGAAAACGCTGGCCCACGAGGCGGCCAGGACCCCGCGCCTGCCACTAATTCTCTGATAGACTGCATGGGCCGCAAAGGAGCCAACAATGGCCATGTTGAAGATGTTTACTCCAAGGGCCAGAACCCCCCCGTCCCCGAAAGCCAGGGACTGCAAAAGCAGGACTGCGGCCAGAACAACCACGGCGGCATAGGGGCCCAGCATTATCGCAGCGAGTGCTGCTCCGATAAGGTGCCCGCTGGTTCCTTCCGCTACAGGGAAATTAAGCATCTGGGCCGCAAATATTACCAGTCCCAAAAGAGACATTTTCACTATTTTTTCTTTAGTCAGGGTATTCCGTATCTTCCAGGCTGAAAAAAGCAGGACTGCTCCTGAAAAAACAAGCATAAGAATACAAATCCATCCAGTGATAAACCCATCGGGCGTGTGCATAGCATTTATCTCCTAATAACCGGTTTGCGGAGTTTTACTGCATTTATTTTTATCCAGACTCAATCTTGTAAAACTTCAGGACACAGTCGAAGCAGAGGTCTGCAAAGCCGCGGGCTCCGCCCATGAACACATTCCGGGTGTCTTTTTCCTCCCCGCAGAGAAAGCACCTTGCCATGGCATGCTTTACCATGCTATGTTTTTAGCCTTAAGCCTCCGGCATATGCATTAATTCCAGCGAAAATCCCGGCATGCAGCCATTCCCATCTTCTTAGACAGGATTTTAAACCTTGTGAGATAATCTATTTACATCAGTTTCCCATAGGTTTAAATAGTAAAGATGTTGTATTATACATATAATAGTGACTTAATTATTAGTTCTAGAGAGATGCGAAATGAAATTCAAAGACATGGAAATACGGCCAGACACTTTGGCCGCACTTCTGGAAATGGGCTATGAAGAGCCTACCGAAGTGCAGGAAAAGGTCATTCCCCTCATTATTGAGGGAAGAAACGTTGTTGCGCGAAGCAAAACCGGGACAGGTAAAACCGCGGCATTCGGAGTTGGTGTAACAGAGCGCCTGGTAGGCAATACTGCCCGGAAGGCTCTTATCCTTGCCCCCACCAGGGAGCTTACCCTGCAGGTTTCCGATGAAATCAAGAAAATTACGGTAAAATACCCTCTGAAAACAGTTGCAGTTTATGGGGGCTATAGCATAAACCCACAGATAAGTTCTCTTAGAAAAGGGGCGGACATCCTGGTTGCGACTCCCGGCAGACTGCTTGACCACGCCGAAAGAGGCACTGTGGACCTTTCGGAGTTTGATATTGTGGTTCTGGATGAGGCCGACAGGATGCTGGATATGGGCTTCAGAGATGAAATGGACCGGATTATGGACCAGATTTCCCGGGAAAGAACAGTTCTTCTGCTTTCCGCCACCGTGGATGAGGCGATTCTCGGTGCAGCATCCCGTTACATGGGAGAGCCGCACATAGTTGAAATAGGCGAAAAGGAGAAGCCGGAGGAAATCCGCGAGGAAATCATCGAGGCAACTAAACTGGAAAAGTTTTCAAAGCTCAAGCAGCTCCTGAAAAACAATAAAAACCAAAGGGCAATCATATTTACATCCACCAAGATATTTGCGAACCGCCTTGCAGAACGGCTGCAGAAAAACGGCTTTGATGCGGACGCCCTTCAGGGGGACATGTCCCAGGCTGCAAGGGAAAAGGTTCTCAGAAAGCTTCACCAGGGCAGGATTCATATCCTGGTTGCAACCGATGTGGCGGCCAGGGGCCTTCATATAGAGGATGTCGGCCTTATAGTCAATTACGACCAGGCAAGGGACGACGATACCCACCTGCACCGGGTCGGACGAACCGGGCGTATGGGCTCAGAAGGAATGGCAGTTACATTCATAGAGAGAAGGGAAACGCGCGAGGAGCGCTTCAGGGAAGACCACCCGGATTTTGCATGGATGAATCCAGGTTACCGGCCCCCTTCTCACAGAAAAGAAAGAAAAACAACTGGAAACAGCAGAAATAAAAGAGGAAAGAGCCGGGACAAGAGAAGAAAACCAAAGCGCTAGTCTTTTTTGTCAGTAACCTTGATTAGGTGATAGCCAAACTCGGTTTTTACCGGTTCCGAAATATCGCCGACATCAAGGGAGAATGCAGCATTTTCAAACTCCTTTACCATCTGGCCTTTGGAGAAATAGCCCAGGTCTCCCCCCTGCTCTGAACTTGGACAGGACGAATATTTTTTTGCAAGCTCTGCAAAGCCCCTGCCGACTTTCAATTCCTCAAGGACCGATTTTGCCTCCTCCTGTGAAGACAGCAGAATATGGCTTGCCCTAATCTGCATCAGGACACCTACTCTTCTTCTGCGAATTTTTTGATTTCGTCAAAATTCTCCACAATCAGCCTTGCCTTTGCCTTTCCAAAGCTGAACGGATACCTATCGTTCTCATCCCTTTTCAGAATGATAATCTTATTTCCCTTATATTCGCTAAATTCAACCATAGACATCAATTACACCTCTCTTATTGATATCAATATTCTTTTACTATAATAATAAATATAATTAAGGTATAGGTTCGTCAATAGACTAAATTTGCTTTACCTAATTTTATTAGGGACATTTATTTATTTTCCTAACTTCAATTAGCACAAGACTAACTGTTGGTGTTTTTGTGGCAACCATACCTTTGAGCGATTTGGAAGAAGGGAGCAGCGCGATTGTTGTTGAGCTTTGCGCCGGATGGCAGTGCAGAAAAAGGATGGCAGAACTTGGATTTGCCAAGGGAACCACTGTAAGGGTAATCCGGGCAGGGCCCTCCGGCCCCCTCATTGTGGAGCTCAAGGGTTCAGGAAGAATGGCACTGGGCCGGGGAGAAGCCGCCAAAATAATGGTTGAAACTGAATGACTTCAAAGAAAAAGCAGGCGATTGCACTTGCCGGAAACCCCAATACCGGCAAAAGCACAATATTCAATGCCCTTACCGGCTCAAAGCAGCAGGTGGGCAACTGGCCCGGAAAAACAGTTGAAAAGAGGTGGGGCCAGCTCAGGGACAGGAAAAATGTGGAGGTGGTGGACCTTCCGGGTACCTACTCCCTAAGTGCATTTTCCCTTGAGGAACTGATTGCCCGGAACTTTATTGTAAATGAAAAGCCGGATGTTGTAATCGATATTGCCGACGCCTCAAACCTGGAAAGAAACCTTTACCTGACCGTCCAGCTTCTTGAACTGGGTGCGAATGTGGTGCTCTGCCTCAACATGGTGGATATTGCCCGCCGGAGGGGTTTCAGAATCGACGAAAGAAACCTTTCCAGGCTATTGGGCATTCCGGTGGTTTCCACAATAGCAAACAGGGAAAAAGGTGTGGAAAGGCTTGTTGAGGAATCACTGGAAGCCGCGGGCAAGAAACCCGGAAAGGAGTTCAGTATAAATTATGGGAAAGACCTGGAGCCGAAGATAGGTGAGCTTGTCCGGCATCTGAAGAGCCATGCCCCGAAACTTTCAGAAAAATACAGCGCCAGGTGGATTGCAGTAAAATTAATAGAAAAGGACAAGGAAGTGCTGGAAAAACTAAAGAAAACCGACCCCGGTATCTTTGGCAAAGAATTTGAAAAGTTCATCAGGCAGGCGGAAGATGTTTATGGCGAAGACACTGATATTGAAATTGCTGATAAAAGATACGGCTTTATCCACGGGCTCTTCAAAAAGGTTGTAAAAAGAACAGCGGTTGAAAGGATAACCGCTTCTGACAAGATCGACCGGGTCGTCACCAACAGGTGGCTGGGGATACCCATATTCCTTGTTGTGATGTACCTTCTTTATCAAATGGTGTTTATTGCCGGAGAGCCTTTTGTTTATCTGATTGAGCAGATGCTTGAAATCGTTGCGGTGCAGGCCGAAGCGGCCCTGGCCGCTTGTGCTGCTCCGGAGTGGCTGGCCAGCCTCATTTCCGAAGGAATAATACAGGGTATGGGAAATGTGCTGGTGTTTCTTCCCAACATTGCGCTTCTGTTCCTGGCAATTGCGGTTCTGGAGGACAGCGGCTATATGGCGAGGGCTGCTTTTGTGATGGATGGCATCATGAGCAAAATGGGCCTACACGGCAAGTCTTTTATTTCAATGATCGTTGCTTTCGGGTGCAATATTCCGGCAGTGATGGCTACCAGAAACCTTGACAATGAGAAGGACCGGCTTATAACTATGCTGGTCTCCACACTTGTGCCTTGCAGCGCGAGAATGGTGGTCTTTGTGTTTATTGCTGGCGCATTTTTCTCTCCAGAGGTTGCAGGGCAGGTTGTTTGGTCCCTGGTAGTGCTTTCTCTTGTACTTGTTGTTTTCTTTGGCTTCCTTTTCCGGAAATTCCTTTTTCCAGGGCCCAGAGCGCCTTTTGTGATGGAGCTTCCGCCCTACCAGTTTCCCACCATAAAAGGAATTCTTCTGCACACCTGGGAGAGAACTAAGCTTTTTGTAAAGACAGCCGGGACGTATATTTTCCTGGTTGCGGTGGTTATCTGGTTTCTGGCCAGTTTTCCGGAGGAAGCGGCCTATGGCGGCCGGGAAAGCTACATAGGCCTGCTTGGTGAAATGCTGGCACCGCTTTTTGCTCCTCTCGGTTTTGACTGGATTGGAACGGTCGCTCTTGTCTTCGGCTTCTTTGCCAAGGAGGTTGTGATATCCGCATTTGGCATTCTTTACGGGGTTGCGGAGGAAGGGGCCCTTCAGGAGAGCATCGCCGGTGCCTGGACGCCCCTGCAGGCATATGTATTCATGGTCTTTACTCTTCTTTACGTGCCCTGCATCGCCACGGTTTCCGTAATCTGGAAGGAATCCGGCTCCCTGAAATGGGCAGCATTTTCGGTGGCATATTCTCTTGTTCTGGCCTGGCTTGTTTCATATATGGTGCTGCATGCGGGCATGATGCTTGGTTTCGGGTGATGACATGCTGAAAAAAATACTAAAATCCATAAATGAGGGATGCCGTTCTGTTTCGGAAATTGCCGAGAAAATGGATATGCAGGAATCGGCGGTAATAACCGCCCTTAAAACCCTGGAGAGGCAGGGCTACCTTTCTTCGGACAGCCTTAAATGCCCGAAGGATTCGCCGGCCTGCCTGGACTGCCCCATTGCAAAGGCAAAGCCCCGCATCGGGGTCACGCTCTGTATTACAGAAAAGGGGATGAGGCATCTGGAAAAAAGCTAGTGCTGGCCCCAGGGTGTGCTTTATGAAAACAATAGTGGTCTTCAAATCAACCCATCATGGAAACACCAGGAAGGTAGCCGAGACAATTGCCAGGGTGCTGGATGCGGAACTTGTTGAGGCCGGAGAGCTGGAGAATCCCGAGGCCCTTGGAAAGGCAGACGTGTTGGGGTTTGGCTCAGGGGTCTATTTCGGAAAGCTGCACCAGGAAATTCTTTCCCTGATTGAAAGACTTCCTCCTGCCGGAGGAAAGAGGGCATTCTTCTTCTCAACCAGCGGAACCGGGCCCTCCCTGCTCAACAGCTATGACTCCCACATGAGGAAAATTCTACAGGAAAAGGGATTTGAGGTGGCCGGGGGATTCTCCTGCCGGGGCTATGACACTTATGGCCTTCTCGGCATTTTTGGGGGGATAAACAGGGGAAGGCCCAATAAGGAGGATTTAAGAAAGGCTGAGCAGTTTGCCAGGGATATCCTCAGAAAGCTAAAGGAGTACTGAAGGCAGTTATCTTTTTCTTATCTCGTAGGTTCCGCCGAATATCTTGATTGCCTTTCCCTCGGAAAGAGCCCTTGCTATCTTTTCATGTGCATTCTGAAGCAACCGGTGCAGGGTAGGCTGGGATATGCCCATTTCTTTAGCAACCTCGGTCTGCTTCATATTTTCAAGGTCATTCAGCCTTATTGCCTCGAATTCCCCCAGAGTAATTTCCACTTCTTCAAGCTCCCGGAGCGGTATGCCTCTGGGCTTGAAATAGGTTACCTCCGGCTCGGCATGGACTCTTTTGGACTTTCTGGGGCGCACCATAATGAATATATATCCAAATTTTTTAAAAATCTTTACGTGCATATCAGAAATATAAAAATTCGGGGAGAAAAATGATACGATGAAAAGGTTCTGTGTTTTGTTTTTATTATTTGTATCGCTGGGCTTTGCCATCGAAATAGACTTTTACTACGGGCAGGGCTGTCCGCATTGTGCTTCTACCAGCCAGCTGTTCACCGAGCTTTCAAAGGATTACGAGCTTAATCTCACCGAGCATGAGGTCTATTACCATGCGTCGGAAAGGGCAAAGATGCTTTCCGAATACGAGAACTTCGGCTATGATGTTGCCCAGGGCGGAGTTCCTACAACTGTTGTGGAAGACAGAACGATGATAATCGGGGGGATGGAGGAGTCCCAGTGGCGCGACCTGTTCGATGCCTGTGAAGAGGAGAGGTGCCCGGAAGGCGTTTTCACCCATGCCAGTTTTGTGGTGCCTGACCACGAGCCGGCAAATGAAACCGAACCAGCTGAAAACGGATCACGGATTGACCCGATTGAAGAGAAAAACGGCGTAACTGACCTCACGCTTTCCGTCCTTATTGGCGCTGCAATCGTGGATTCTGTGAATCCCTGCACAATAGCAGTGATGATACTTCTGATAGGCGCAATCATCAGCGCAAAAGGAAAAAAGAATGCGCTCATCTCCGGGCTGATTTTTGCAGCAGTAATATTCATCATGTATATGATATACGGCCTGGGAATTATGAAGGCAATAACTGCCTTGAACCTGACATCCATCTTCTACGCAGTAGTCACAGTTGGTGCACTTGCGCTTTCACTTATGGAGTTCAATGCCTATTTCAATTACAAGCCGGGCTTTCTGGCCGTGGAGATGCCGATGTTCTTGCGTCCTTATGCAAAGAAAGCGACTGAGGGTGCAACATCCCCTGCAGGCGTAGCAATCGCTGCCCTTTTCTGCTCCCTGTTCCTGGTGCCCTGCTCATCCGGCCCCTATCTCCTGGTTCTTGGCATGCTGGCAAAGGCAGCCACTTTGCAGACTATATCCTACCTGATACTGTATAACTTCTTCTTTGTGCTTCCCATGGTCATCATCGCTGTTGCAATATACCTGGGCAGGACCACGGTTGACCAGCTGAAGAGCGCAAAAGATAAGTACATTAAGGAAATTCATCTTTTTTCAGGGGTGATTCTCTTTATCCTGTTTCTGATGATGCTCAATCAGTTGCTGGGAATCATATGATTCCTGTTTTTAGAGCCTATCCGTTATCCACCCTGTTTTGATATTTTCATTGGAATCAAATTCCGGAATATATGGCTTGATGTCAAGCAGGGGGGGTGCCGTCAATCATATCGGCACCTTTGAACTCAAGTAGATTTTCTTTTCTTTCCAGCAGCTCAACCACGCTGAGGCCGATGCCGTTCGGCCGGGAAGGCGCGCGGGTGGCAAAGACGCCTCTTTCTTCAGTGTCCAGGTAGGGGACAACCTGCAGCGAGCAGCCTTTTCTCTTGTGAAACACATAGAGAAGCTGGATGTGCGAGAAGCCCTCTATGCCCATAAGGCCCTTTTCGTATTCCCCGAATACCTCCACTCTGCCATTTTCCCTGGACAGCCTTGACTGTATGGGGATTTCTTTCTCGTTTCTGAAAGGCGTATGGATTACCCCTATTGGCCGGAATTCAAAAATCATGTCTTTCCCCCATAAGTTTTCCAACAGCCTTTACTGCAGACCTGAATCCTTCTGCCCCCTTCCCTTTTCCGTTGATGGGGGGCACTGCCCGGGCAAGCAGACGGGGCGTTTCTTCGTCGTAGGGTATGCAGGCCAGCAGACTGTCACCATATTTCTTTCTGATGGCCTCCTCATGCCTGGCCGATATCCCCTCCTTGTTCATGACTATTGAAAACGGGATATTGAAATGCCCTACAACATCCAGGGCCCTCTCCATATTCCTGATGCTTGCGGGAGTGGGCTCAACCACCCCAACTGCATAATCACAGCCGGTAACCGCCGCAATTACCGGACAGCCGATTCCGGCCGGGGCATCAACGATGGTAAGGGGGGATTTTCTTTCAGCTGCAAGCTTTTCAGCTGCTTTCTTTACTTCAAATATTATTCTGCCGCTTCCGGATTCCCCCGGCTCCAGCCTTCCGTAAACCAAAGGAAAATGCTTTGTTTCCCTTACAATAAGGTGGCCGCTAAGCTTTGGCACTAGTTTTAATTCATCCGGGCAGACCAGAACACATGCACCGCAACCCTCGCATTTGGTACTGCTGATTATTGCCTTTCCATCCATGATTTTGATTGCATCAAAGCGGCAGACCTCGGCACAGCGGGGGGATTCAATTCTTTTGCTCTCGTCAAAAACAGCAATCTTGGAAACATGCAGCGGAGTCCTGCTCTTTGTTTTTCCGGAAAACAGGATGTGCTGGTTCGGGCAGTCTACATCGGCATCCACCAGGGTCAGGTTTTTTTCTTTCAAGCCAAGTGCCAGTGATGAAACAAATGATGACTTGCCGGTTCCTCCCTTTCCGCTGAGCACAACCATCTTCATTTAATCAGCCTCTCTGCAAATTCAGCAATCTTTTTTGAGATTGGGTGCTTAGGGTATTTTTCAATGATGGGCACCCCCTCTACATAGCATTCAATCATTTTCTTGTCATAGGGTATCTCCAGGGAGGATTCAATCTTTTTATCCGATATGGTGCTTCTGTTGACTATGGTTTCGAAGGGTATCCCCAGCTTGTTCAGCACTTCGCTGATTACTTCAAGGTCATGCATTCCGAATTGGGTGGGCTCGGTGACTGCCAGCGCCTTGTCGCATCCTTCCAGCGCACACACTACCTGGCAGTGTGCCCCTGCTGCAGTATCCACAACTACAATGTCATATTCTTTTGCCAGCCCCCTTTCCTTTACTGCATCCACTATTTTTTCGGAAAGGGGCTCTCCGGGCCTGAGTTCCCCTGAAAAGAAATCTATGCCGTATTTCTCGTAAGCATGTGTCCATCCTATGGTTTTTCTTGATTCCTTTATGGCGCCAAACGGACAGGCGAGCATGCATGCCCCGCATCCGCTGCAAAGAGATTCCACCAGCGTAGGGGCTTCTCCCTTCAGCTGATAAAGCGCATTAAACTGGCAGACCGAAGTGCATTTACCGCAGTGTGTGCATTTTTCTTCAATGAACTCAGGAAGAAAGGAATAAACCCCTTGTTTGTTTTGCAGTTCTGCACCGACGATAATGTGGGCGCTGGGGCAGTCCGCATCACAGTCAAGATAGGCCACACTTGCCTTCCCGGCAAGGGCAACAGCCAGATTCACCGCCAGAACGGTCTTCCCGGTACCGCCCTTGCCTCCGGTAACTCCTATAATCATCCTATCGTCTCAAAACCAGCAGCATCTACCATCGCCCTGCGCCTCTTCCCGGCCCGAATCCTCTGCCGCCTCTGCGGAAGCCCCGGCCCCCCGGGAATCCCGGCGTGCTGGGCGCATCTATTGCATTCAGATTTCCTGAAAGGAGTTGTTTTACTGCAGATTCTACGGTGCCTGAAGAAATGTATACGTCTATTTTTGCGTTTTTCAGGACCGCCATTGCATTGGGCCCGCAGTTCTGGGTTATCACTGCCTGAACACCGGCATCAATTACTGCCTGGGCAGCGGCTACCCCTGCCCCTCCCCCGGCCCTGCTTCCAGGATTGGGCACAACATTGGCATTTTTGATATTTTTTTCTTCAACTGTTACTATGGTAAAAGTAGGGCAGCGGCCGAAGACAGGGGCTACACCATCCTGCAGGCCGCCTTCATTGGTTGAAACTGCTATTTTCATTTAATCACTCTTTTCAATAGCAGCTATCTTCCTTTTAACTTCTTCCAATTCCGCCTTCAGCTCGTCAGCATAGGATTTCAGCTCATTGATTTCCTGTTCTCTTGGAATCTGGGGGGCTGGCTGATAATTCGCGCCCTCCGGATAGGACCCGAAACCCCCCCGGTTCCAACGTCCGAAGCCTCTTCCAAAGCCGGCTCCGAAACCCCTGCCAAATCCGCGCCCGCGATTCCAGCAGTTCCATCTTCCGTTTGCCCACCAGGGGCCTGTTCCGTCTCCCCACGGCATTCAAATCACCTCATTTTCTTTTTAATAGTATAAAGAATATATATTCATAAATATTTATAAAATTAACGAAAAAACAGACCCGTGTAAGGGCACTACCCCCGGATAGGGGCTCTTCTCTCCTGCCTGGGGGCCCTCATCCTGCTGGACAGGTCGTTTTCAATCATTTTCAGCTGGAAAGGCTGGAGCTCTTTTCCGGTCCGGGTTTCAATAATCTGTACGATTTCGTCTCTGGCAGTGCCTACAGCCCCTTTCCTCTCTTCAGGATCAGCAACCTGTTCGGAACCGAAGTGCACGTTGAACTGGAACTCCTGGTTCTCATGCCAGAAGGAATAGGTGAAAGCAATTCCGCTGCCCCCTCCCTTTTCCGAGTCTCTCACATCTACGATAAAAGCACTTTGCCCAGTCCTGGTGGGGACTGCGCTCCTGCGGCCGGTCATAAGTGAATTCTGCAGAAAAACAAATAAAAAGGGAGAATAATGGGCTATTCAGAGATGCCCTCCAGAATCTCGTTCTTTATCTGGTCGCCGAAACCCGAATAGGATTTGTTTTTCACGAATATTATCGGATAGTACCCATAAGAACTGGATTTTCCTTTGCTTTCCCCATACGCATCGATAAGTGAATTCAGCTCAGATTCGAAACCTGTTTCATTTTCAAGATGCGTTTCCACAGTGTAGTTGACCGTTTCCAGAAAATCCATGGCTTCCAGGCACATCTCCCCCTGGCCGTTGTGGTACATGACTATCCTGTCACCCACGTACTGGGCACTTGCGTTTCCGTCAGAACCAATACCGGGAGCTGCACAGGGATTCTGGACCTTTTCTTCCTCCTCATAAGGGGTTAGGGGCCGGATTTTCTCGGCAGTATAAGGAGCGTTCTTGTTGATGGGAAGCTGCCACAGAGGCATCCTCCAGTCAGGATTTTCCATGAATTCGTCCAGCCCGACCCATTCCACATCAGTGGTGTCCCAGAATTCAAGCCACATGTCGTTCCAGGGCCTGAGTAGGCCTCCGATGCGGGTATGGGACACCGGAGATATCCTGTGGTATTTACCATACCGCTCTTTCTCCTTTTCACTCAGCGGTTCCACTGCCCTTCTCAATTCTTCGGACATATTTTCCGGGGTCCCTGCTCTTTCATAGAATGAATAGTCGCAAAGGCTGCCATACTCAAATAAAACCCAGGGGATATTTGAAACCGAAAGCACCGACACATTATATCCTTCGGGCTGGTAAACTGTTGCTTTTGTGTTTGTCGTTCCTCTTGCGGTTACATAGGGGATTCCCAGCTCCTCCGCAACTTTTATGGTGTTCATGTCTGATGCAAAATATCTTGAGGAGACTATCCTGACCGGTTCTCCGGTACAGTTTTCTATTCCCTCTGTCATTTCAATAATTCTTTCTTTCTGCTCATCGTAAGGCGCGTCCCAGAAGGGCGATTCCACATTGCAGGCTACAATCTCAACATCGTGCTTGATTACCTGCTTTATATCCCCGCAGTTGCTGTTGACGAACTCCGGACTCACCATCAGAAGTCCTGATATGTCCCTTTTGTCCATTTCATTTACAAAATTGGACAGCCCGGTGGTATTCTCATACTCAATCATGAACATTATTCCTTTTGGCCTTCCAGCGGTTGTTTTATTGGAATAGTTTACACCTTCAGAAATGTTTTCCTGTTCCGGTTCTTCGGAGTCGTTCAGGGCCGGCGTTTCCGGCGGGGCCGTACATCCGAAAAGAAGCAGCGCAAAAAGGCTCAGAGAAGCGATCAAGACAGGCATTCTATCCATTCTATCACATCAAAGGCTTGCCCCCCGAGCATTATAAAACTGCCTTTTTCGCCTGGTCAGCCTTTGGATTCCTGTTTTATCTCCTTCAGAGAGCGGCTGCTTTTCACAGACAGCGGCTCTGTACTTGTCGGATTTCTCCGTGCGTCAGCTTTCTCATCATCCATTTTAATTAACAGCCAGTTCTTTCCTGTTTTTACAAGGGAATATCCCCCTCCCAGTTTTTTCCCTTCCAGCCAGACTTTGATTTTTCCTTCTTTATAGGAATCCTCCAGGCCTTTTTCCCCGATGTTCCGGAATTTTCCTGTGTCCCAGACCATCACTGTTCCCGCTCCGTATTCGCCTTCCGGTATTATTCCCTCGAAATCCGCATATTGGAGGGGGTGGTCTTCCGTTGGAACGGCCAGCCTTTTTTGAGAAGGGTCGGTGGAAGGCCCCTTGGGCACTGCCCACGATTTGAGCACATCCCCGATTCTTAGCCGGAAATCATAGTGGAGGCTGCTTGCATCATGCTTTTGAATTACGAAAATATTGCCGGCTGGACTTTTCCCCTTTTCTCCGGAAGGCTCTGTGGTCGCCTCGAATTTTCTTTTTTCCTGGTATTTCTCGAGCATTTTTCCCATGGGGCGATTGTGTGCTCAGGAACTATAAATGTTGGCAGGCGCCTGAAAAACGGCATGCTTCGCCAGTTTAGAATTTAAAAGCTTGCCGGAGAGAGTGTGGTCGGTGTAAATTATGAGTGGAAAAAATTTCTATCAGTTGCCGGAGCTTCCCTACGGCTACAAGGACCTTGAGCCCAATATTTCAGAAGAGCTCCTTACCCTGCATCACGACAAGCATCATGCCGGCTATGTAAACGGGGCGAATGCCATATTGGAGACGCTGGACAACGCAAGAAAGAATAACCAGGAGCTTGACATGAAGTCTGAGCTGAAGGCCCTTTCCTTTAACGTGGGCGGCCATGTCCTGCATTCCCTTTTTTGGGAAAACATGTCCCCCGACGGCGGGGGGGAGCCGGAAGGAAAGCTGGCAGAGATGATTGACGCTGAGTTCGGAAGCCTTGAGCGTTTCAGGAAGGAATTCTGGGATGCATGCAAAGTGGAAGGCTCCGGCTGGGCGGTATTGGCTTACTGCAGCAAGACCGGAAGGCTGATGATAGGCCAGGTGGAGAAGCACAGCGTGAATGTCTATCCCGGGTTCAGGATAATAATGACCCTTGACCTCTGGGAGCACGCCTTCTACCTTGACTACAAGAATGAGAAAGGAAAATTCATCGAAGCATTCTGGAATGTAGTAAACTGGAAGGAAGTAGGCAGGCGTCTTGAGGAAATACAGGGGCAATCCCCCTAATTCCGGCATGCCCCGAGATTGCATGAACTGCGTTCATGGCTCCGACGTGGCTACTGCCAGGCCTTGATTTTCACGCCCCGGGGATGAGCCGAATCAGAGGTTCAGACCCCCCTTGAAACATGCAGTATCCAGCATCTATGTGCAACATATTGCAGGTTAAAATCTTAAATATTTCACAAAACTATTTTTTGTTATAAAGATGGATGAAATCGTCTCTGGTCAAGCCGGCCTGTCTAATTATGCTCAATAAAGTTCCTATTGCCAGTTCCTTATGCAAAGGAACAACTGGCTTCAGTTTCCTTCCATTAACTCCTTAACAAGAATTACATGGCTTCCTTTTTGCCCAAGCTTTGTGAAACCTGCCCTTGAGAGAATTTTGATTACTTCCTGTCCAGAAATAATCGGAAGTTTCATCAGTTACCAACACTTATGGTAGCAATAATCGGGTTCTTTGCATGTGCTTTCTGTAGATCTTCAATCTCTTCAGGACTAGCATGTTCTAAGTAAAGCTCTGCCGCTTCTTTCAGATTTTCCAGGGCCTCTTCGATAGTTTTGCCCTGGCTCGTTACCTGGAGCTCCAGGCAGTGGGCAACATACAAGCTTTCTTCTTTTTCTATTACAGCTGAAAGATTATACATTTATTATCACATCTTTATTTATGTCGAAACTTCTTTTTAATCCTTACTAGATTGTGTAATCTCGGGCCGGGTCTATTTCTTTCGGGGAATTTGATATTATATTATTATAAAAAACGTTAAAATGAGTGCCCCGTGGTGAGCCGAATCAGAGGTTCAGACCCTCCTTGAAACATGCAGTATCCAGCATGTATGTGCAACATTTTGTACTGCTTATTTTTAATCTATCTATGTGACCACAATTTTTAGCTTTGAGGTCATGCCTTTTTCGTTTTTCTCTTTAGTTCTGCAAATTGCTTCTTTATCTCTTTGACCAAGAACAGAACGAATGGCCTGTGCTTCCCGAAATGGCCTTCTTCCTGCGTATCGAAGTACTCATCCCTCTTGGAGAAAGGGATGTCCGTGAAAGGGAATCCATTGATTTGAAGGATGTAATTCATAAGCAAACGGGCCATGCGCCCGTTTCCATCTGCAAATGGATGGATCGTAACGAATCTTGTGTGGAAGATAGCTGCCAATTCAACTGGATGTATCTTTTCTTTGTTCTTTTCATACCAGTTTAGCAGTTCGGTCATGAGCTTGGGTACATCTTTCCATGGTGGGAAGTCGTATTCGGAGCCCCTGATGTGAACATCAACTGGTCGCCAAACTCCAGCATAACCCTCATAACTTGGTATTGTCTTCAGAAGTAGCAAATGCAGCTTTAGAATGATCTTTTCAGTCAGTTCTGCCTTCTGGTCCAATAGTTTGTCGTATAATTCAAGGCACTGCTCCATATTCACTACTTCAAGCTCTTCTCTGCCCTCAGCTTCATACCTGTCCTTGAGCTCAAGTATTTTCTTTGTCTGCTCAAGCGTCAGCTGGCTCCCTTCTATGGCATTCGTATTGGTGATGAAGGTTTGCCTTTGCCTTTTCAGGTATTTCTCTTTGCTGGCCTTATCAAGTGCAGTAAGTATCTTCTCGTGGGAGGTCCGTATTCTTTCCAGTTTCATGGCGGTCTTTTCGTCTATGAGCTGGGTTTTGGGCTTCAAAATCTGATTTCTGATGAATTTCCTGATTTTCTGCTCCAGTTTCTTTTCAAGCTTCGCAACTTCGGTTTTTGACGGCTTTTTTGAACCTATGTAAATAGAGAAAGTCTTCCAGGTCTTGTCCCCGATGCGGATATTCCTCTCTAAATAGAAGTACGTCTTTCCTTTGACCGTTCTTTTCTTTATCGGCATGAATAGTTATACCCACAAAAATATTTAAAAAATGTGGGGATAACTCTTATACCCACAAAACAAGCATAAAATGGTGGGGATAACCTCTGTTTCCGATAAGGAGTAGACAAAGTTGACAAAAAAACACAAATTTTGCCAACTTGGTTATTTGTCGTATTTTATGGATGAAAATACGCCCCGGGGAGGTCTCGAACCTCCGGCCTGCTGATTTCAACTAAACATTCAGTTTTGGTCAAACTTTTACTAAAAGTTTGCTAACAGTCAGCCGCTCTACCAACTGAGCTACCGAGGCAACTTTTCTCTATTTAGGGATAAGCGTTTAAATTATTATCCACTCTCCTGTTTTGCCTTCTTCTTTCCGAGCCGGGTGTACAGCACAGTTCCACCAATGGCGATGAGCGTCGTAACCACTATCAGCACGACCATAATGTCTGTAATCCTGGGGATTTCTATGCCTTCCTGTGCGGGGACGAAGGCAAGGACAGCCGCAACATAACCCCTTGGAATCATGAGGGACATTATCATTGAATAGCTGGAAAAGTCCTTATCCGTTTTTGCAAGAATTTCAGAGGCCAGGTATCTGGTTGCTATGATTATTACGATGATGCTGGCAATCAGCAGGGTTGTGGAGAAGTCAAAAAGTGAGGGGTCCAGGGTGATTCCCAGCAGGACAAAGAAAGATGAAGCAATAAAGAACGTAAAATCTGTCTGCACCGATTTGATGGAGCGGAGAACCGGGTCAAATTTGCTTTTCTCACGGACCTTGGACGTGGTTATATGCTGGTATATCCTGTGGTAGTTGCCGAGCAGGAGGCTGAATGTGAATATGGCAATTATTGGATTTCCTCCAAAGAAGGAGGCGAGATAGTATATTACAAAGCAGATTCCGATGGTAGATGCATAGCTGAGCTCCTTTTTCTTGTTGATTTCCAGAAGCACCCATCTCCAGAAGACCGCAAAAAGGATTCCAATCAGAATGCCTGTAGAGAGTTCAGAGAAGAACAGTTTGGCGGCCTCGTTTATGCTGAAATCCTTTACCTTCATGTATTCCACAATAAGGAATGTCCCCACAATCAGGGTAAAGTCATTGATTATTGTCTCCAGCAGCACGGTCCTTTGTACTTTTTTGCTTACATCGGTTCCCTTCAGAAGGGACATGGCGGTTATGGTGGTGGTACCGCTGCTTATAAGCCCCAGGAGTGCGGCATGGGCCGGTTCCCAGCCGAAGAAATAATGGAGGACAGCGGCGACAAGCACGGTGGTGACTACCGCCACCATCAGGGTGAAAAGCAGGGCAGAACCCAAAGACCCCTTCAGCCTCTTGATTTCAAACTCAATTCCGGATTCCACCAGTATGGCAATCATTGCTGCGGCTGAAATAATAGGCACGAAGTCAAGAAGCGGCCTGGTGGGGACCAGGCCGGTCAGCGGCCCCAGAATCAGCCCGAAGAGTATCAGGAACAGGGATTCCGGAACCTGGGTGGTCTGCCTTACGACCCTGCCGGTAAACCCTATGAGGATGATTGAGCCGATTATGAGAAACAAGCTTTCCAGGTCCATTCAGTAATCCTCCTTTGTCCTTGCGGCATCCCAGGTCCTTGCGGAAGTCTTGCTGGAAACCCTTATTTTCTTTTCCTTTTTGAACTTTCTGAGTATCTCCTCCCATACCGGGTCAACGTTGCTTCTCCGGTGATGGGCGTCGACGATGAATCTGAGCCTCAGCTCTATCCAGTTGTCGGTGGGAGTCACATAGGCGGCCGGCTCGGTTGCCCTTGGCTCCAAGAGGTATTTGTACGTCATTTTCTTTAACTGGCCCTCTCCCTCCTCCACAGCTTTCTTTGAATGCTTTCCGGCAATCTCCAGCATTATCTTCCTGGCCTTAACCCAGTCGCTTGCATAGGTGACCGGTACCATAATCTCTTCCCATATGAACCCGAAATCCCTGGAATAATTGTTCACCACCTTCTCCAGAACATAGTAGTTTGGGATTGTCTTTATCCTTCCTGTGAACTGGTCATACATGGTCCATTTCCCGGTTTCCATAACCGTTGTGTGGAAAAATTCAATGTCTATGACATCTCCCATGTCCCCGTCGATTTCTATCCGGTCACCCGGGGTATAGGCCCGTGTTGCCAGTATCACCACAAAACCGGCCAGGTTTGTAATCGGGCGCTGGAGGGCCACTGCAATTCCTGCGCCTACAACACCAACGGTAAACAAAAGATTGGATGCCTGCTCAATCCATACTGCAATGATTATGGTGGTTGCCACAAGGTATGCCGCATACCCTAGGCTCTTTGAAACCAGGAATCTTGCTTTTCTTGCCTTTATCTGCTTTATCAGATAAGTATCGATGAGGGTATCCAGAAGTATGGCAATAAGGAACACTGACCCAGACTGTGCCACTTTTGCTGAGGCCTCATGCTGGTAGGAAAAGGCCACATAGCCCGCTGCCAGGACCACGGTGAGCAGAATCATCACGACCGCAATCTTAAGATGGCTGACCATGGTGGGATAACCTAGACAATCTTTTAATCCCTTTAGTCGTTTCGGGACCGGGGCATTTTCAAAAACAAAAGAATTGCAGCAGCCATGGAGAGCAGGGCTCCGAATACGAATGTTGCTTCCGGGGAGATGATTTCCCATAAAGCCCCTGCTATCAGGCCGGAGGGTATTGCTGCCAGCCCCACGACCAGCTGGAAAGAGCCTACCGCGGTTGCCTTAATCCTCTGGGGGGCAATATCCACTACATAGGCCCTCTGGAGGTTGACTGCAGCATATGCAATTCCATAAAATACGAAAATCAGCAGCAGTGCGGCCAGGCTTGAAAACACTGAAAATGAAAGGGATACCAGCGAAAACAGCAGATACCCGCCAATCAGTATCTTCCTTTTGCCAATCTCATCAGCCTTTTTCCCAAGGGGATAGGCGGCTGCAGCGTAGAAAACATTGAAAAGGGCATAAAGCATTAGCGGAACAACCAGGCCTTCGGAGAGCTGGGCCTTCATCAGGAAGAACATATAGCTGAAATTGGCAAGAGAGAAAAGGCCGGCAATGAGGTTAAATGCCCAAAGCTCTTTCGGAATTTGGTATAAAGAGCCAAAAAAGTCCACCGCTTTTTTCTTGATTTTTACATTGTCCTCAAGGAAGAACAACGGAATGATGGAAGCGAACGCTATGATTCCCGCACCCAGAATTATTGTTGTATAGCCTGTTCCAAATACCGCGATTAGTACAACTGCAGCAACCGCTCCGCAGACTGCCCCCCCGGTGTCAAGCATCTGGTGGAGCCCGAACCCTTCGCCGGTCCTTTCCGGCATGTACTTTCCAATCATAGCATCCCTGGGAGCGTCCCTCATGCCTTTTCCGATTCTTTCCAGGGACGCTGAAGAGGATGCAAAAATGGCATTCGGGGAGAATGCAAGTACCAGCTTGAATAAGGCAGATGTAATGTAGCCGCCGTAGACAAAGGGCCTTCTCCTGGCTACCTTGTCGGAAAAATACCCGAAAAATATCGTGAGAAGCTTGTCAAGCGAGTTTCGCAGCCCGCCCACCAGACCGATAAGCACCGGGGAAGCGCCTAGGGAGGAAAGAAAGAAAGGCAGGATTGGCATAATCATTTCACTGCTCAGGTCGTTGAGAAAACTGGTGATTCCCAGCAGTATAACGTTCTTTCTCCCCTTCTTCCTGTCCATGCTCTCCCTAAAGGTAATCCGGCACGTCAACGTCTTCTCCTGAAGATTTGTCCAGCCTTTCTTCGGCAGTCCGGATGATTATTCCCGCAACCTCGGAAGGAGGCACTCCTTTGAAGCCGGTCATTTTTGTGGCAGTCATGCCCGGATTCACGCAGTAGGTTCTTATTCCATCTGGCAGCTCCTTTGCAAGGGCCCGGGTGAAGCCCCTCACCCCGAATTTGGCTGCGCAATAGACAGTGAGTTCGGCGTAGCCCCGCTTGCCTGCCATGCTCGCGATATTGATTATCATTCCCTCCTTTTGCCTGTGTAGGGTGGGGAGGGCTTTCCTGGTCATTTTAATAAGGCCTTTAAGGTCCACATCAATCTGCGCTTCAATGTCGCTTTCTTCCTGCTCTATGAGATGCTTCCATCTGATGATGCCCGCATTGTTCACCAGGATGTCCAGCCTTCCGAATTTTTTTACAGTATCCTCAACAGCTTTCCGGATTGATTCGCTGCTGGTGACATCCAGCTGCAGGAAAAGGGACTCGCTGTTCCTGCTGCATTCCTGATGCACTTTTTCGCCCTCTTCCCTGCCGCTGTTGTAGGTGACCACCGTTCTGCATCCCTTTTTTGAGAATGCAAGAGCGGTTTCCTTTCCTATTCCGGCACTGGAGCCGGTTACCAGCACTACCTTTTCCTTCAGGTCCATGTGCATCACTGCTTTTTCTGGTGCCGGGGGCAGAAATAAGAAGGCCTGCCGCCAACTTTTTTCTTTTTAATCTCACCGGAGCAGATGCTGCACTTCCTGCCCTCGCTCCGGTCGTAATTGAGATACCTTTCCGGGAATTCTTCCGGTTCCGCATGGTGCCTTATTGCAGTTTCCAGAACCCTGCCGGTCACATTGAAAAGGTTCTGAAGCCCATCCCCGCTCATTGACTGCACCTGCCTTTCCGGGTGCACGCCCGCCTGGTAGAGTATCTCATCAGAATATATGTTCCCGATTCCAGCCATTTTGCCCTGGTTCATGAGGGCGGTCTTTGCCATCCCTGAGGTGTTTTCCAGAATTTCCACGAATTCATTTTTCTTTAATTCCAAAACGTCTGGCCCTAGCCCCTTTTGTTCCACAAAGGATTCAATGCTCTCTGCTATGAAGACGTTGCCCAGCCTTCTCGGGCAGACATAGGCCAGACCCCCTTTGCCGAACTGGAAAGCCAGCCTCGTATATTCCGGAGCTTCTTTGCTGAAATACTCAGGGTGGCCGGTCATCCCGAAGTGCAAAACCAGCTGGTATCCATCGCTTATCTCAAGGAAAAGGTACTTGCCGTGCCGCGCGGTTGCCCTGAATTCATTGTCCAGCAGGTGCCTGCGCAGGGTGCTTTCCGATGTTTCCAGAATCTGCCCGTCCACATCACTGACATGGCTGATTTTCTTTTTCAGGGAAGTTCGGGCACAGTATCTCCGGAAAACCTCTACGTCGGGAAGTTCTGGCATGGGTACATAACTGTCCTGCCTTTAATAAAAGCAGGGGTTGGGAAGCCCTGGGGGGTTTCTCTAAATGGCAATTGTTGGTCATTTATAAATCTTAAACAAGTTAGCACTTATATGGAAATGCCGGTTTTTCCGGCATTGGGAGTTCTGGTTGCGGGTCCGGATTAATGCCTGATGAAAAACTGCTAATCTGCAATCTGTTCAGCCCCTGGCCCCCTTGGTTCCTGAAACGAAAAAAGTACTCCCTGTGGACATAAGAAAGCTAAGCCGCCCCAAAGGGAAACCCACGGATTCTCCCATGAAACAGCATTCAATTATGCAGTGTTTGGTGATGCTGATGTCAAAACAACTTACTATCATGCAGATGAATGATACGCATGGCTACCTGGAGCTCCACAATGAGCTATTCTGGAAAGGCGACCATCCAGTGTGCAGGAAGGCAGGGGGCTATGCGCGCATTGCCTCCATAATCCAGAATGCAAGGGACCAGAACAGGGACAGGGTTCTTGCTTTCGACTGCGGGGATACCATCCACGGCACCTACCCATGTGTGGAGACGGAAGGGGAGATAATGGTCCCTATCCTCAACAAAATCGGATTCGATGCAATGACTGCGCACTGGGAGTTCGCGTACGGGCCGGAGCAGTTCAAAAAAATATCAAAACAGCTGGACTATCCAATGCTTGCGATAAACTGCTATGACAGGGACACCGGCAGGCTTGTCTTCAGCCCCTATACAATAAAGGAAATCAACGGACTGAAGGTAGGAATCATAGGCATTGCCGCAACCATAGTGGACAAGGTGATGCCGGAGTCGTTCAGCGAGGGTGTCAGATTCACCCTCGGGAACGAGGAACTGCCCGGGTATGTTGAAAAGCTCCGCAATGAGGAGAGGGTGGACCTGGTGGTTGTTGTCTCGCACCTAGGCTTTCCGCAGGAAATGAAACTGGTCCAGGAGGTTCCGGGTATCGACATCCTGCTGAGCTCTCATACCCACAACCGCCTGCATGAGCCGGTGCAGGCCAACGGCACGATACTCATCCAGTCCGGCTGCCACGGCTCTTTCCTGGGGAGGCTGGACCTGGAAATAGATGATGGGGTCAAGAATTTCAGGCACCAGCTCATAACCGTGGGGGAGGATGTGGAGCCGGACAGGGAAATCAATGACATGGTTGAGAAGGCAATGGAGCCCTACCGGCCGTTTCTGGAGGAAAAACTTGGAAAAACCGGCACGTTCCTTCACCGGTATGCCGTGCTTGAATCCACCATGGACAATTTCCTGCTTGACTCCATAATGGATTTGACCGGGGCGGAAATGGCATTTTCCAACGGCTGGAGATATGGGGCGCCGATACCGGCCGGGGGCGGGATAGCCAGGAACGACCTCTACAACATAGTGCCGGCCAATCCGCACATATCCACAGCAGAAATCACCGGGAGGGAGCTCTGGGACATGATGGAGGAGAACCTGGAAAGGACCTTCTCAAGAGACCCCTACCGGCAGATGGGGGGATACGTGAAGCGTTGTGCGGGGATAAACCTTTATTTCAAGATTGAAAACCCGGCAGGAGAAAGGATTCAGGAGCTTTTTGTGCAGGGAAAGAGGCTGGACCCCGACAAAACATATTCTGCTGCCTACATAACAACGCAGGGCATTCCTGCAGAATACGGAAGGGAAAAAAGGAATCTGGATGTTCGCGCGGTGGAAGGAATGGAGAGTTACCTCTCCGGGATTGATACCGTAAAGGCGGAAATCCGCGACACAGTAGTTGCGGTATGAAAATGAGGTGAAAATATGGAAGGAATGTATCCGTTTGGAAAGGAAGATGGACCGGTAAAGCTGGTTTCAACAGAATGGCTTGAGAGCAACATGGAAAACGTAATGAAGCTGGACACCCAGCCCAATGTGCACGATTACATCACCGAGCACCTGGAAGGGGCAGTATTCATGCAGGAGGGGTTCCTGCGTACCTCGGACAAGGGAATGCCTGCAGCGTATTCCCCGGCAAGCGCAGTCCAGACCATGTTCAGGAAGGTCGGCCTGGAGCCTGATGTCCCGGTGGTCATTTATTCCGGAAAAGGGCCTTTCCGCGGCTGGGGGGACGGACTTGAGCAGACTATGGTTGCCTACAGCCTTGCCCGGTTCGGGCACAACAAGGTTTACGTCCTGGACGGGGGAATCGACAAGTGGAAGGAGGAAGGCAGAAAAGTAACCAAGGAATTTCCCGAAATAAACGATTCCGATTTTACGGTCAGCGAGAGGAAGAACGAATATGCAATCAGCATGGAGGAAGTCAAGAAGGCAAAAGAGGAAGACGGTGTCATCCTGCTGGATGCAAGGCCGGCCAAGGTCTATGAGGGCCAGGGGCCGTGGAGAAAGCCGGGCCATATACCGGGCGCAGTCAACCTCCCCTGGAAGAGCCTGATGGAAGAGGGCAACCCGAAAAAGCTCAGGGACCTGGAGGAAGTGAAAAAAATCCTTTTGGAGCACAATGTTACCGAGGACAAGATGGTAATCTGCTCCTGCGGGACCGGAAGGGAGGCGACCAACGAGTTTGTGCTGCTCAATTTCTATCTGGGCTATCCGAGAGTAAGGATATATGAGGGCTCGTTTACCGAGTGGACCGCCTACCCTGAGAACCCTACTGTCACCGGCCCGAATCCAAGATAGGGTGAAATTGATGATTTTCAGCAGGATTGAATCAGAGGGGCTTGCCCATTACTCCTATCTCATTGCCCACAACGGCGAGGCAATTGTGATTGACCCCCGGAGGGACTGTGATGAATATCTTTCCATGGCAGTTGGCCAGGGCTTCAGGATAACCAATATCCTGGAAACCCACCGGAACGAGGATTATCTTGTAGGCTCCAGGGAGCTTGCCTCTCTTACCGGTGCTGAAATCCATCATGCCGACTCCCAGCTTGATTACAGGTATGGCCAGCCGGTTAAGGAGGGGGACAGCTGGCATGCGGGCAGGCTGAAAATATCAGCCCTGCACACCCCCGGCCATACTCCCGGCCACATGAGCTATGTGCTGCATGACCCCGGAGGCAATCCCTGGGCAGTTTTTACCGGGGATGCCCTTTTTGCCGGTGATGTGGGCAGGACCGACCTGCTCGGGGAAGACAGGGCCAGGAAAAACGCCGAGCAGCTCTATGATTCAATCTTCAGCAAGATTCTTCCCCTGGGCGACGGGGTCCTGGTATGCCCCGCCCATGGCTCCGGCTCGGCCTGCGGGAGCTCCATTGCGGAAAGAAAATGGACGACCGTCGGGCTGGAGAGAAGGCACAACCCCAAGCTGCAGGTAAAAGACAGAAATGAGTTTGTAAACAAGGCCGGGGCAAAGCTTGAATTCCCCCCTTATTTCAAAAAGATGGAAGAGTTTAACCTGAACCCTCCCCTGATGAGAACAGCCCGGCCGCTTCCCATGTCGCCTGGCCTTTTTGAGGCGCATGCTGCGGAATCCTTTGTGCTGGACAGCAGGACCGAGCTTGCATTTGCCTCTGCACATGTCCCCGGCTCCCTTTCAATATGGAGGGAGGGAATCCCCGGCTTTGCAGGATGGTTTGTTCCCTATGACAAATCGCTTCTCCTGGTAAGCGATGGGGAATACCCCGAACAGGAAATCCGCATGCTTTCCAGAATAGGGCTTGACAACATATCCGGGTTTCTTTCCGGCGGTATGCTTTCCTGGAACATGTCAGGGAAGAAAACCGGCTCGGTGGACACCCTGAGTGTAACCGAAATGTGCTCCCGGCTGGACAGGGAATCCGGGGGGAACCTGCTTGATGTGCGAAGCAGCGGGGAGATTGCACATTCCGGCAAAATCAGGAATGCAACACATATCCACATAACCCAGCTGCCCGGAAGACTCAAGGAAGTGCCGGAAGAGAACTTGCACATATTCTGCGGCAGCGGGCTGCGCTCTATGGCTGCTGCTTCTTATCTTAAAAAGGAAAAGAACCTGGACAGCAGCGTGATACTTGGCGGCACTTCTGCATGGGATTCTGCCACCTGCCCCATTGAGCTGATGAAGTGACTGAAACAATGATTCTCACCAGCGCAGTCATCTTCCTGGCCGCGCTGGTGCACGGAATCGTAGGATTCGGCTATGCCCAGGTGGCAATGGGCCTGCTTCCCATCTTCAGGGACCCGGGCCCCGCCTCTGTTGTTTTCACGATTACTGCTGTACTCGTCAATTTCGGCATCTTCTGGAGTGTCAGGAACTCCTTCAGATGGAAAGACTGGCTTTTTCCAGCTGTCGGACTGCTTTTCGGCATGCCTGCAGGCGTTTTTAT
>WJIU01000008.1 GCA_014730115.1 Microcaldota archaeon | reverse complement strand
TGCAGGAGGAAGGATTCGAACCTTCGAAGGCGCGTAGCCCATACCCCGGCGCCACATATCGGGGCCGCAGTATGTTAAGCCAACAGATTTCCCGGACCGCGCTTGGAAAGGGAAAATAAACGCGACTAATACGGCCTATTGATTGGCTCTTTCCCCGGGTTTTTGACCCGGGAAAATATCAGCCAAAAAGGTCAGCCCCTTGAGTCTGTCACGTTTGACCGCTTCGCTACTCCTGCGTGAAAACAAGTGTTTCACACCGGCAGGACTGCGATTCTTGAAACTTGTTTCAAGCATTTCGCTACTCCTGCGTGAAAAAAGCCTCCCTGAAAGCAAAAGCATCCAGGGCGAATAAAAAGGAAAAATTAATACTCTATGACTATCTTGCCGCCTTTTATCCTTGCCTGGCAGAGCAGCCTTTCATTAGGCTCTGCACCGAACATCTCCAGCCCCTGCTTTTCCGCTTCATTGGGCTCTTCCAGGTTTTCCATTCCTTCCAGTACCCTGACCCTGCACGAGCCGCAGGTTCCTGCCTTGCATGCAAACAGGAGACCGCACTTGCCCTCAAGCTTCACAAGGGAAGCGCCGTCCGGCACTTCCACTGTCTTTCCTTCATTCTTGATTTCAACCTGTGCCATAAAAACACCTAATAGGCCAACGCAGCCAATCAATTAAAAATAATCATTTTTTTGCAAAGACCAGGTAAGCGGTGTGCACCAGGCCGAAATGCCTGGGCCGGAATCCGAAGTCCCTGACCCGGTACTCCCGCACCAGGCAGTCTATGGTGAAGACATCCCGGAAAACCTTTTCTGCCGCAAGATGCAGTGCCTTTGCCTGCTCGGAATGCAGGCAGTGGGCAGTAAGGTATCCATCCTCCCGGAGGGCCCGGTGGGCCATTTCAGCTGTCTGGTCAGCCTCTGCTATGTCGCAGTAAACCATGTCCCAGGATTCGTCCTGCTCCTCAATGCCCTCAAGTACGTCTTTTTCCCTGAAAGTCACATTTTCCAGCCCTGCCCTCTGCACGTTTGACTTTGCCAGCTCCAGGAACTCCTTTCTCTTTTCGTAAGTCACCACTTCCCTGGCAATGTTTGCCAGCTGGACGGTCATGAAACCTGAACCAGAGCCAAGCTCCAGGACCCGTGAATTCTTTCCTATGCCAGTATAGGCAATGATCAGGCCGGCATCCTTGGGAAGGGTGACCGCAGGTCCTCCCCGCTTAAGCTTTTTCAGCAAAGGGGGAAAATGAAAGTCAGGCTTTTTCATCAGGCTAACCCTTAAGATTTTCTTTGAATTTGTGCAGCCTTTTGGAAAGCTCCCCGTCTTTGAGTGCAAGTATCTCTACTGCAAGCAAAGCTGCGTTCTTGCTGTTGTTTATCCCCACGCATGCAACCGGGACATTGGGGGGCATCTGGGAAATTGAGAGCAGGGCGTCAAGCCCTCCCAGGGCTGAATCCACCGGCACCCCTATAACCGGCACCACCGTCTTTGAAGCCACCACACCGGGGAGGGCGGCGCTCAGGCCCGCCACCGCAATGAATACCTCAGCAGTGCTTTCCCTGACAATCTTTTCAACCTTTTCAGGATTCCGGTGTGCGGAGGCCACCTCTGACCGGTAGGGAATGTCAAAGGATTTCAGCACGTCCTCTGCCTTTTTCACAATCCCCTCGTCGCTCTTGCTTCCGCTTATGATGAGTATCCTTTCCATGCTATCCAGTTGGGATAAACCCTTTAAAAAGATTGAACAGAGTCTTTTCATGACCAAAGCAGGCGCCCTGAAGAAACGCTACATTGCTTTTGAATACCGGGGGCAGGAGAAGGGTGAAAAGGCGCTCCGGCACGCAATATATGCCGAGGCACTGAAGTTCTTCGGGGAATACGGCCTTTCCGAGGCAGCACTGAAGCTGGTTGAATACGATTCCTCGAAAAAGAGAGGCATCCTGAGATGCGGGCGTTCCTATGCAGACAGGGTCCTGGGCTTTTTGTCTTTGGTGGATTCCCTTTCCGGCTCAGAGGCCCGGCTGGTGCCTCTCAAGTCCAGCGGCACCCTCAAAAGCCTGGAAAGCGTCATGGAATCCATCCACTGAATGTACTCCTTACTTCCCCCGCCTATTTTCAGATATAAAATCTCGGGTATTTCATAGGGATGGTGCTCCTTGATGTACATCTCAAGCCTGGTATAAGCCTTTCTGGTGGTCTTGATTACCAGCATGTATTCGGGATGGTTTTCCAGCTTCCCCTTGTGCCTATAGATGGAATTTTCTATCTTCACGATGCTTACGCAGGCGGCAAGTTCCTCCTTTATAATCTCTTTTGCCGCTTCCTCGGCCTTTTCCTTTTCCGGATAGGTTGAAAGAGCAATAATCATGCTATCACTTTTTCTTGAAGTATATCTCTACTACGTCCCTGTGCTTCAGGACATGGCCCTTTCCGATGACCTGCTTCTTTTTCACGTCAATTGCCTTGATGAAACCCTCACCCATGTCGCTGTGCAGGCGGTAGGCAAAATCCAGGGCGGTTGTTCCGGGAGGCATGAGATAGCAGTCTGGAAGAACCCTCCCCTCTGAGTCTTCCAGCTTGCCGACTCCCCCGGGAAATACCGCAATATAATCTAGGAAGTCAAACACTGCTGAATTCAGGCACTTCTGAACCCCGGTTCCGTTGCATTTTTCGCAGACGTCTTTCAGCAGTTCCAGGGCCTTCTGCTGCTGCTCGTCTGCCTTGTCCTTTATTTCAAAGCCCCTGTCCCCCGGGATATATTCAATGTATTCGTTCTTGGCCGCTTCCTTCAGGGCAATCTCTGCCTCGGAAGAGCAGGGCACCACCAGGTAATCCGGAAATTCCTTCTTCAGTTTTTCAAAGTTCTCCATCCCATGGGGAAGGTCGCATTTGTTTGCTGCGATGATAGTGGGCTTCCCGATGTGCCTGATTTTTTTGGCAAATGCCATTATTTCATCTTCGCCCCATTCTTCCAGGGCCCTTTCCTCAACAGCAAGTTCCTTAAGCACCTTTGCAATAGTCTCCCTGTCTATCCCCAGGCCGCTGAACTGCTCTGCAAAGACCTCCTCGTTTTTGCCCTTGTGCTTTGCCTCCTTTTCCAGCTTTTTCCAGTTTCTTTCCAGTATGCCCTTTATCCAGTAGTCCAGCTCTTCCTCAAGAAATCTCACGTCATTGCAGGGGTCGTAGCTGCCAGGAGGCACTTTTTCGCCGGTTTCATTGGTGGAGCCGCTTGCATCCACAATATGGATAAGCACGTCAGCCTGCCTGAGGTCGTCAAGGAACTTGTTGCCTAAACCCTTTCCCTTGTGGGCCCCGGGCACCAGGCCGGCAACATCAAGCAGGTCAATGGGCACAAACCTCCTGGAGTTTATGCAGAAGCCGGTTCTTGGATTGCACTGAACGCCAAACTCCTTGTCCACACACTCCACCTCAACATAGCCCACCGCATGGTTTGGCTTGATTGTGGTGAACGGCCTTGCGGAGCGTTCCACTGTTGCAGAGGTGGCCGCCATGAAAAAAGTTGATTTTCCGGTGCTCGGCTTTCCGACTATACCTATAAGCATTGCTATTCCCTTGGCCAGACCTTTTATTAATCAGTAGTATTGCATCAGGCCAGCCAAGAAATCCCCGGCCTTTAGGCCGCCTGCTTGAACGGCGGTTCGTTCAAGGGGCGCAGGGAACTTCAGTTCCCCAGCGTGGATGAATCGGGCACCCAACCACTAATTTTTTACGCCAG
>WJIU01000007.1 GCA_014730115.1 Microcaldota archaeon | reverse complement strand
TTGCCAAGGGAAGGCACATCCAGGAGGCCCTTGGTGCCGCAGGAAGAGCCGTGCTTGTGACCGTAAGTACAGTGGTTGATTCAAGAGGAAGGGTCAGGCAGAAGTCGGTAACCGCAGCCGGCCCGGGAGGCGCCAGAATAAGGGGAAGCAAGGTAACCGGAATAACCGGTTCCCTTGGCATCAACGGCGCAACAATTGCCGCCCCCAATGAGGACTGCACCTGGAATATCCGGATACCTGTTTCAGCAGGCCGCTGAGCACAATAGTTTTATCCTTTTTTTATTTTAATCTCATACTTATGAACATTTTACTTGATATTGATGATACCTTGTTCCCGTCCAGTGATTTTTCTTCCCTGGCCAGGAAAAATGCCCTTAATGCAATGATATGGATGGGAATTGACGAGCATTTTGATTATCTTTATTCCCGGCTGCAGAAAATAATCAGGGAAAAGGGCTCCAATTGCCCCCATCACTTTGATGAACTGTGCTCCCGGCTTGAAATAAAAAAACCGGCGAGATATGTTGCAGCTGCGGTTGCCTCTTATCATGATACCAAGACATCCATCCAGCCGTTTCCAAAGGTACCCTCCACCCTGCTGAAGCTGAAAGCAGACGGCCACCGGCTTTTCATTGCCACCAACGGCAGCTCAATCAAGCAGTGGGACAAGCTGATAAGGCTGGGGCTTGCCCTTTATTTTGAAGATGTTTTTGTCTCTGAAGATATCGGCCAGGAGAAAGGCCAGGGTTTCTATAAGGAAGTCCTGTCCAGGCTGGGTTCCAGTGCCCGGGACTGCGTCATGGTTGGGGACCGGGAAGACATGGACATAGCACCCGCCAAAGCAGTGGGGATGAGGACAATAAGGATTCTAAAGGGAAAGCATGCGTCCGTGCCATCAATTGCTGACCACGTAATTGATGAAATTGAGAAGATATCCGGAATTCTGCAAAACTTTTAAAACCATCAATCCAATAGTTTCTGCATGAGACCACTAATAATTGTCCTCGTGATTGTTACAATTATCCTGGCCGGTTGTGCAAGTGACGGTGGAGGAGGCTGCTCAGACAATTCGGACTGCAAATCCTACCAGTTCTGCAACAAGTCCAGCGGGTTCTGCGAGACGCTGCCCGGCTACTGCGATTCAAATGAGGACTGTACCGACGAGCTTATGGAATGCGATGTTGCCGGCACCCATCTCTGCGTGTTCAAGGAAGGCAGGTGCAAGAGCAATGCCAACTGCGAGCCCTGGCAGATATGCGATGCAGAAAACTACTGCCGTGCCGGACCCGGCTACTGCGATTCCGATTCCCAGTGCGACCCCGGGTTTGAATACTGCAACCCGGTGACCCACCAGTGCAGCCCTGCCCCGGGCTACTGCCTGGACGACCTGGACTGCGACTCCTGGGAAAAATGCGACGTAATCAGCAAAAGATGCTACGTTCTGCCCGGGCGGTGTGAGCTGGACGGGGACTGCGAGACCTGGCAGACCTGCAACCTGAAGACCCATTTCTGCGAGGCAAAGACAGGATTCTGCATCAACGATGACGACTGCCCTTCCTGGGCCCGCTGCGATGAAACTTCCAAAAAATGCGTGGCAAGGCAGGGCTACTGCGCCACTGATGGCGAATGCAATGACTGGGAGTACTGCGCAAGCAAGGCCCACCGGTGCACCCCTGCAAAGGACCGCTGCAACACAGATGACGACTGCGGATACTGGCAGATATGCGACACCCAGCATTACTGCAATGCAAAGGTGGGATACTGCGATGACGATGCCGACTGTGTTTCCGGAGAGGTCTGCAATCAGGACACCCACCTCTGCCAGTAAACCTTTTTTTTCTTATTTTTCAGGGGCCACCCTTAGGTATTTAAACTGTTTTATATAATGGTAATACATGAAGTTAAGTGCAAATTCATCCCGGCGCAGCGCCGGTTCCCGCTCAAAAGTGAAGCGTTCCGGCTCCGCTGCACTGAAGGCGGCATTTTTATCCGCAGCTCTTCTTGTTTCAAGGGCCCCGGAGGCAGCAGCCGAGCCTCTGCTGAAAATCGAGTCAATTGAGAACAAAGGCGAATATTCAGTAGAATGCAAACGGGTGGGCCTGCGCGCTGGAAACCTTGAAGATACGGGCTGCCTTGTTTATCCTGCAGACGGCTACAGCCCGGTAGTTCAGTTGTACAATCCAGCTGAAGAGATTGTCGAACTTCACCCGTTTGTCAAAAAGGACTATCTGGAGAGCAGCGGCAAGTGCCTGGTAAAGGTGGAATATCTGCTTGGCAACAGGAAATATGCCCAGACAGCAATGGTGGGCCCTTCTGAGCTGGAGTTTGCAGGCATGGGCTTTGATGTTCCGGAAGGCATGGCACTTGGCTCGCCGGTAAGAATCGATACTTCCGGAGCAGGCAACAAGCCAATCGAGCTTTATATTGCAGAGCCTTCCGGAGCACTGACATTCAATAGAGATGGTGGCGCCGTGCTGAGAGTTGTCCCACTGGTGCCTGTTGCAAAACAGGACAGCGGAAAAAATGCCGTAGTTGCAGACAAGGAAAAGCCTTCCGAAGATGCCGGGGATAAGGCTCAGAAGACTGCTGTTTCCTCGGCAAAGGAAAAGGAGGCGGAAAGGCCTTCCGCAGATTCCAGTGAAGCGGTCCCGAAGCCGGTTGTTTCTTCCGGAGAGGAAAAGAAACAGGCCGGTATTATGGAGGAGCCATTAGTAAGCGAAAAGGCGGAAACCCCCTCTTCGCAGGCTGAAAAACCCCCGCTGGTTTCCCTTGAGTCCGAGCGGCTGGTGGTGTCCAGAATCGGGGAATTCGCCAATTCCGGGGACACAAATGAGGCCAGGCTGACTGTGATGCCGGAGCTTACCGACAATCTCTCATTGATTGTAGGGGCCTCTGCAGGCCTGCAGAACATCCTTGCAAGCAATTCCGTAGGCGAAACCAGCATAAGGTTAATCAGGGGTGCCGGGCTGGCAGGGCTTAATTTTGATTTCGGGAAACACTCTGCATTTGCAGAATTCTTTGCCGGCGCCGCACACGTTAACCCCCGGTTCCGTTCCTTCCTGGACGGGCATTCATCGGAATATTCAATGGTGGATTTTGAGGCAGGCGGAAGGGCAGGCTATAATTACAATGGCCTGGCCGGAATTCTGGTTGAAGGCGGCAGCAGTCCTTTCACTGTTGCCAGGCTGCAGATATTCGGGTCCCTGCCCTATGCATGGGCTTCCGAGCATCTCAAGGTAACCCTTCAGGGAAGGCTGCTCCATCTTCTGAAGCCCAGAGCCACTGAAATAATCGGCGCCACCCTTGACCAGAAACACCTTCTGATGGACACCACGGTGAACCTGCCCGTGGCGGACGTTGGCCCTGTTCTTCCATCTGTCATTGCCGGATACCGCTGGGGCAAGGACCTTGGCAATTCCAGGGAAATAGAAGCAGGGGTGAAAAATATCTACGTAGGCGCTGTGCTGAAGGCCGTGGTTTTGGACACCCTGAGGCTGGAAGCAGGGGGGACATACATGTTTACAGGAGACTATACCGTGCTTCTGAACCTGGCTTACCTTAGGTAATTTATCCTTTTGGTTTCCATTCTCATCATGGCTGTGCGTTTCGGACCGGCAGGGGTGCCCATCCAGTGCAAGGAAAGCAGCTCCATCGGCGGAGTCAGGTGCTGCGCAGAGCTTGGCCTGAAGGCAATGGAGATTGAGTTTTCCCACGGAGTGCGCATGTCAGAGGATTATGCCAAAGAGATAAAGCCGGTGGCAGAGGAGCTTGACGTTTCGCTTTCATCCCATGCGCCTTATTACGTCAACCTGTGCTCTGCTGAAAAATCCACAGCAAAAAGCTCGGTTAAACGCATAGTGCATTCAGCCAAACTGACCTCCCTTACCGGAGGGAACATCACCGTATTTCATCCCGGGTACTACCAGAAGCATACCCCTGAGGAGGCATACCAGGCTGCAAAAAAGGCTTTGGTGGAGATTCAGGAAGAACTCCGGGAAAATAAGATAGGCATCCGTCTTGGTGCTGAAACTGTAGGCAAAAAGTCCGCTTTCGGCGGGCTGGAGGAAAACATCAGGCTGGCCCAGGAACTGGAGATGGTTGAGCCGTGCATTGATTTTGCCCATCTGCTGGCCAGGGGGGATTTCAATATCAAAACTGAGAATGATTACCGCATGATATTCGGGATGCTGGAAAAGGAGCTTGGGGATTATGTGCAAAGGTTCCACTGTCATTTTTCAGAGATAGAGTATTCGGAAAAGGGGGAAAGGAACCACCTCCCCCTTGGGACACGCCATGAACCCCCCTTCAAGCCATTTGCAAAGGTGCTTGCAGAGAACGGCTATTCCGGCACAGTCATTATTGAGTCTCCCCGGCTGGACTTCGATGCGCTGCTGTTGAAAAGCGAGTACGAAAAAATAAAGGGGGAAAACTGATGCTTCTTATTGAGTACCTTGAAGATGCGGCCGAGAAAATAAGAAGCCTTACAATGAAGCTCCGGAAGCTGGACCGCCATTACCGCCGGTGCTATGACCGGGATGTCCGGAGGGAAATGGGCATTGTCAAAAAGGAAATCAAAAAGCTGAAAAGCGAAGTGAAATATGAGCTTCTGCTCAACCTTGAGGAATTCCGCTACCTGGACAAGTATTTTCCAGAGCTGCTGAAGACGTTTATGGAAGATGAGTACATCGGGCCGGTGTTGGAAAAGAAATCCTGGCTTCTTCATTACAAAAGCATTCCACCCCGGGAAGCGGCAATGAGGCTGGAGCAGGTAAAGCGCTGGCGCCTACAGCTAAGGGAGGCAACAAAGACGCTCAATGAGTGGGTCGGCACGGTGAGATCCCGGGCATTTGTGGCAACGTTTCCTGTGCTCAGGGGCCATATGAAGGGGGAAATGGAAAAAGACGAGGTCCGGGAAATAATCAGGAAAGTGGACAAGCTCCTTCTGAAAGAAGGCTGGCTTCTCCTGATAAGCGACTCGCTGATAAAAATCCCGATATCAAAGTACATGAACAAAATCCAGCTTCTTAAGTCCCAGGAAATTTATGCAGTTGCGGATTTAAGGAAGGCCAAGGGCAAGGGCACAGTAAAGGAAACCCGCGCATTGAGGCGCCTGGAAAAAATCCGCAAAAGAAAGCACCATTACGAAAACATGCTGAAGCAGATTCTTCTTTCCAACCCGTCATATCTCCGCTCCCTGAAGCGCAAAAAGAACTGGCTTTCCAGAGAGCAGAGGGGAGCCTTTGACAAATTCATAGAAGGCCTCACGCCCCACAAGGTAAAGGAGATGGCATGGCTTGACGAAATGAAGAAAAAGCTTAAAATCGAAGAAGAGTAGCCCCTATTTCATGGTTTTAATTCTTTCTGCAATTTTCTTCTTCTGCTCCTCGGTCATGTGGGGGTCCTTCTCCAGGAACAGGGTGAAAAAATTGGACAAAAGCTGTTTGGTTTTTTTGCTGTCAATTTCCTTTGCTGTTCTGATGTGCTCTACCGCCAGGGGGTCGTCCATTAACAGGTAACACATCGCAAGAAAGAAATGGGCCACAGCATCATCAGGCTCCAGGGCCAGGGCGGACAGAAAGGAATTCACTGCAGAGTCTATTTCATATATTTCAAAAAAAGCCATCCCCTTTGTCCGGTGGTAGCCTGCCTTGTTCTTCAGGAACAGTGCCCGGTCCAGGTATTCCTGGGCCTTTTTGTAGTTTTTCAGTTTCAGGGAAAGCACGCCCCTCAGGTAGTAAAGCTCGTCGTTTTTCTTCTCGGTTTCAAGCATCCGGTCCAGTATGTCCCGGGCTTCGTCGTACTTCTGGTTTGCTAGCAGTTTCTTGGCTTTGGCTATATCATCCATGAGTATTTCTCTTTGAATAACATTTTAAAGAACTACCTGAGATATATTATTGGAAGAGATGTGAAAAAGTGGTATTATGACGGGAATTTTCAAAGAAAGAAGGGAAGAAAGGGAGGAGGTAAGCACACTTCCCCGCATTGAAAGAGTGGAGCGGGGAGTTTATCATCCTATCGAAACGCTGAGCAGAAGCGCCAGCAATATCCGCATACACCCTGAAGATACCTATTCTTCTGTCATAGAGGCAAGCCGGTCGGCTGCCATATCAAGGAATGTTTCTGCCCTTCTCATCAGTGGTTCAACATCCCTTCCCTCAAGATTTGCAAGGATGCTTGAAGCCCTTTGATTACTCCATTTCTATAGTGCCGGGAGGCTTATTGGTGATATCGTAGAGCACTCTCCCCACGGTCCTTATCTCATTAGTAATTCTGGTTGACATTCTTCCCAGTACTTCCGGAGGAATATGTGAAAAGTTGGCGGTCATCCCGTCCAGGCTTCTCACTGCCCTGATTACGACTGTGTACTGGTAGGAGCGCTCGTCTCCCCTGACCCCTACTGTTTTTGACGGAAGGAGCGCAGCGAAATACTGCCAGGGCATTTCCATTTTTTCCTCTGCAACCGCATGGCCTATCTCGGTTTCGACAATATTGCAGGCCTCTTTTATGATATCCAGTTTTTCTTCTGTGATTTCTCCTACAATCCGGACAGCCAGGCCGGGGCCGGGGAAAGGCTGCCTCTGGTAAATGCTTTCAGGGAGACCCAGGGCTTTACCTACCTCCCTTACCTCATGCTTGTAAAGCTCTCTCAGGGGCTCACAGAGTTTAAGGTCCATTTTTTCCGGAAGCCCGCCGACGTTGTGGTGGCTTTTGATGGTATCCCTTCCCATTCCTCCGCTTTCAATCCAGTCCGGTGCAATAGTGCCCTGGATAAGGAATCCCACCCGGTCTTTTTTTGCTTCTTCTTCAAACACCCGTACAAATGTTTCTCCGATTATTTTTCTCTTTTTCTCCGGGTCGGTAACCCCCTCCAGTGCATCCAGGAACCGCTTTTTGGCATTAATCACTTTCAGGCCTATCCCTACTGATTCTGCGGCTTTCATTACCTTCCCGGTCTCCCCTTTTCTCATCAGCCCATTGTCAACATAAACAATGTGGACCTGTCCCGGAACTGCCTTGGATGCAAGGGCCGCGGCAACAAAGGAATCCACCCCTCCTGATACTGCAGTGATTGCATGCTCGTCTCCCAGCTTCTTTCTAATGTCCTCTATGGATTGCTCGATAAAATTTTCCGGGTCAAAAGGCATATCTATACACCGCCAAAGTCTATCCCATTGGGCAGTCCGAAAAGCCCTGCGGCCATTTCAGGAACAACTACCAGCACCCAGAGCCTGGGTATGCCCAGCAGTATCAAAACAGTCAGGCCGTGCAGAAAGGAAACATCATGGACCAGCCCATAGGCTTTAACATTTACAAATAATATGAAATAAAGGGTTAAAATTAATAGTGCAGGCACGGAGAGCAGGTTCAGACAGGGAAGCGGCAGTGCAAGGCCGAGAACTGTGCTAATATTCATCGCAAAAAGCACCAGAGAAGAAAGATATATCTGCTGCTCAAAAGTTCCTTTTCCTCCGGATATTTTAAAGGCCCCAAAGGCAAGTGCCTCGAATATCAGGAAAACTGCCAGAAAGAGGGGGGCGTTAAAAAAAAGCTGGAAAAGGGCGAAGGAGGTGATGTTCTCCATGGTAAGCACCGGTGGCGAGTTCACTATCTCCTGTGCTGCCAGGTCTGAGAGATAATTTACCATGTGGAGGGTCTCGACCATCATTACTATGTAGACCAGAGAAGAAACTAGCACGGAGACTCCTGCCACCACCAGTGCCAGCTGGAGGTTTGAATACGGCAGCTCTTTTTTCATTGTGTCTTCAATTTGCTGGTAATGGAAAAGGTTCTTGATGCTGTTCCAAATCTCGGTTGCCCGCTTTCGCATAAATTCTTATTTAGGGGCAGCTTAATTAAAGTTTAGAGGTGCCAACATGCGAGTCGTAGCCGACCTTCATCTGCACAGCAAATATGCCCGGGGAACCAGTCCGAAATGCGATATCAGGGGCCTTGCAGAGGGAGCTAAAATCAAGGGAATAAACCTGATTGCCACCGGTGATTTCACCCATCCTGCATATTTCCAGGAAATCAGGAGGGAGCTGAAAAACGAATCCGGAGGGGTTTTTCCATATCGCGGTGTAAATTTCATTCTTTCTACCGAACTGAGCGTAATCTACCAGCTAAATGGGAAAACCAAGAAAATGCACCACGTGGTCATGGTGCCTTCTCTGGACATTGCGGAGCAGGTGATTGACGCCGTAGGAAAATTCGGAGATCTCAGGTCAGACGGACGGCCCATGCTGAAGATGTCCAGCGCCCAGCTTGCTGACGAGCTTTTTTCAATTTCAGAGAAAGTTGTGCTGATACCTGCCCATGTCTGGACCCCCTGGTTCTCGCTTTTTGGCTCAAGCTCAGGGGTGGATTCTGTGGAGGAGGCGTTTGAAGAGCATTCCCGCAGGATTTTCGCACTGGAGACCGGACTTTCCAGCGACCCTGAAATGAACTGGATGCTCAGCTCCCTGGACAGATATGCGCTTGTTTCAAACAGCGATGCCCACAGCCTTGAGAAACTGGGAAGGGAGGCCAATGTCCTGGAACTTCCGGATGTGTCCTACGATTCCCTGGTAGATGCAATAAAGAGCCGGAGGGGGTTTGCCAAAACCTACGAGTTTTATCCTGAGGAAGGCAAGTATCATTACGACGGTCACAGGAAGTGCGGGGTGGTGATGTCGCCGCAGGAATCAATCCAAGGCAACCTTTTATGCCCGGTTTGCAGAAAGAAACTGACCATCGGAGTTCTGCACCGGATTGTGGAACTCGCGGACAGAAAGCAGGGGTTCCACCCTGAGAATGCCGTGGATTTCCAGTATACCGTTCCGCTTACAACTGTGATATCCAGGGCTTTGGGGAAAGGAGAAAAAACCAAGTCGGTACTGGAGGAGTATTCCCGGCTTATTCGGTACTTTGGCAGCGAGTTTTCGGTTTATGAGGCAAAAAGCAGCCAGATAAGGCTTGCTGCCAGCCCGGAAGTGGCGGAAGCCTTAATCAGGGTCATGGAAGGCAGAGTGCGGTGGGTTCCGGGTCACGACGGGGTTTTCGGGAAGCTCATTCTTGGAGACAATATTTCCAAGGATGCAATAGACAAAAAACAGAGCAGTCTTGATGATTTCTAGGGCCTGCCGAACATGTTGACAAGTACAGGAATGGCATAGAATGACGAAACAAGTCCTGCTGCGCCTCCGGTAACCATCCTAATCAGGTTGCTGCTTTCATAGACAAAAGGTGCTACTCCCAGCTCGGTTATTATCTGGAGGCTGCCGTCTATTGCTATCGGTACGATTGCTATAATCAGGAATATCGCCGGGGGGATTTTCTTGTCCTTTATTTCCCTTGCCAGCGGGTATAGCAATGCTCCCAGGAGGAGAGCCATGTAAAGCCCCGTATCCCGGGAGCATACCGGCAACTTATAGCCTGTTGCGCCGTTTTCTTCGACCCGTATGGTGAACCGGTCGGCCATCCCGGTTATGTATTCCCCGGTCTGGGGCGTACAGTCATCAATCCAGTAGCCGGCACCCTCATTGAAGACACAGAGGGAGCGGGAAAGCTTCTGGTGGCAGGTATAGGAAAAAATCTCATAGGAAAATTCCATATCACAGCTGAAAGCAAGTAGTGGCGTTGCCAGGATAGAGCCCGCGAGAAGGAAAAAAAACAGGGCGTAGACTGCATAAATGAGATGCTCCCTTTCCATGTTACCGTCGTATTTAGCTTCAAGAGAAAGGTTTTTTAATTAGATTTACCTTATCACTTTAAGGTGATTGGATGAGCACTAAGCTTTCAAGATTGTACGGAATGGATATCTTTACCGATTCAGGGAAATTCATAGGAAATGCCCAGGATTTCATCATTGATTTGGAGAGCGGCGAGGTATCAAGAATCCTTATCGAGCCCCTACCATCCAACAAGGAGGATGCCAAGATTGCACTTCGGGACAAGAGCATTCTTTATTCCAATGTGAAATCGGTTGAAGATGTGATAGTCGTTTCCAAGGGTCCGGCAGTATCACAGTGAGGGTTTCACCATGGGAGTCAGCAAGCTTGTTGCTGTTCTGTTTCTAATAATAGCAATTGCAATCGGCATTGGCATTTCAATGTACCTCATCCCCGAGCTTCTTCCCTTTCTCGATGAGCAGACCAGGATTATCATCGGGGTAGTGCTAAGCCTTTTTGCCTTTATCGCCCTTTACTTTATGGGCAAGGGAAGCGGGAGCTAACCACTTTTCTATCTTTTTCTTAAGTTTCTTGTCGGGTTTGACAACTACCAGGCCTGCATGGGGCTGGCCGTATACTATGACATCCTTCTTTCCTGCCTTAAGTATAAAGGCAAGAGCGACAAGGTCTTCCTCGCCTTCAATAAGCACCCCCCCTCCTTTTTTGATTAGCTTTTCTGCATTCCCAAGAAGCTTTTCGGACAGGGTGCCTGCAGGATTCTTGAATTTTTTTGGCTTTTCATAGTGCATGCGGAGAACATTTTCCATGTTCGGGTCAAGTTTTTTCCGCATAAATTTAAAGTCAAAAACAGCAAGATGGGGCTTTATGCCCATGGCAAGCATTCCGAGGGTGCAGATATCACCAATTGCAATTATCCGGTGGTCCTTGGAGAGCTTTTTTATCTCTTTAAAGTCCTTGTAAAGCTTTCCAAGCGGCTTTTTCAGCTGTTTTCGTACCTTTTCGGAAACAGTAACCATGGTGGAAATAGAAAATGAAGATTAAAAAAGAGGGTTAGTGGGTTGTTACTGTAGTTGTTATAATCGCGGAATAGGGCGTAGTGTGGCCGTGTATTGTCACTTCAACATCCCTGTTGTCCCCGGGAACAGTAAAGTAATACCCCGGCACATCCGGAACGACTTCGTCATCCCTGACCAGCCCGTCGGTGCTTTCGCAATACACATCCATCACTATGCCATCGACCCCGCTGGCCTGGCCCCGGTAATAGAGTTCGTATCCTGCAACACTCATGGGGTAATCCAGGGTTACTAAACCATTGTTGGTTCCTGTAGTAACTGTTGGGCAAACCGATGGCGTAGTGTCGGTATCAGCATCGGAAACGCCTCCGTCAGAAACGCCTCCATCGGCATCCCCTGCATCAACTCCTCCATCCATGTCGCCTGAAGAAATGTATTCAACTGTTATTGATACATTCGAGGCATACCAGTTGCTCCAGTGGTTCTCTACTGTAATCCTGTCGCTGTCAATGTCCAGGGAGTCCCCTCCGGCCAGATTGTCAAATATCACGCCATCCAATACTGGGAGGTCTCCGTCCTCGCAGGCTATATCTATGACCACTCCGTCGAGGCCTTCTGTTTCTCCCTGATAACGGAAACGGTAGCCACCGACATCCATGTAGGATTCATATTCCAGTGTCAGCCAGCCTGTATCGAAATCCGGATAGGTGCTAGGACACGCGGACGGGCCGGCATCAGCATCTCCGCCGTCTACCACATCACTGTCTGTGCCTGTGCCCCCGTCAACAATGTCGGAGTCAGCGTCAACGCCTCCGTCAACACCTGCATCAGCATCAACGCCTCCATCCAGGCCGGCATCAGCATCTCCGCCGTCAACTACATCACTGTCTGTGTCTGCACCGCCATCAACAATGTCGGAGTCAGTATCCTGGCCTGCATCTACGTCGGTATCTGCATCTGCCGCTCCTGCATCGGGTTCTGTAACAGTATCATTAGGAAAAGGCACATAATTGTCAATAGTGGTGTCGCCGCATCCTGCACCGCCAACCAGCATCGAACCAACAATCCCGGAAACAAGTAAGAATCTCCTGAATCTTCCAACCTTTCTTTGCTTGGAGGGCTCTTCCTCTTTGTCCTTTCCTTCGTTTCTTTCCCGCTCAAGCAGATTTTTTTCCAATTTTCTCATATCTCCCACCCCAATGTTAACATTTTTGTTGATTTGTGATTTAAACAAAAATGTTTTTAAAGGTACAACACTGTGCTTAAAAAGAATCAGAGAATTCTGTACCCTTCCTCGCTGCCAATTATAATAGTGTCAAATCTTGTGAAAATGCCGTTTTCAATGATGCCGGGCATGCTCTTCAGCCATTCTTCGGTTTTCTTCGGATTCTCCAACTTCATCTGAAGGTCCAGAATGAAACTCCCGTTGTCGCTGATTACGGGGCCGAGCTTCGCTTTTGCCATTCTTATTTTGGGATTGTACCCCTTAAGCTGCTGCATCACCAGGGGCGCTGCAAATGGCAGGACCTCCAGGTTTACCGGACCTTCGAGGGTTTCCTCCTGCACCTTGCTTTCATCAACAATTACAATGAACTTCTTGGCATTGTAGGCTATTATCTTTTCTCTTGTCAGCGCGCCTCCGCCGCCTTTCAAAAGGGCTGTTCTGGTAACCTTGTCTGCCCCGTCAATGGCAAGGTCTATCTCTTCGATGGCATCTGTTTCCGTAACGAATATGCCATTCTCAATAGCCAGCATTCTGGAATCAAAAGACGTGGTAACACATGTAACTTCCAGACCGTTCTTTACTTCAGCCCCCAGAAGCTTGATAAATTCTCTTACGGTGCTTCCGCTTCCCAGCCCTACGCACATTCCGTTTTTAACGTAATCCAGTGCTGCCTTTGCGGCATTGGTTTTTGCTGTGCTCATGTTACTCAGTTCTTCTGAATCTGATTCCTCTGCCGTCTTCCTGTCTTGCCATTTCCAAAACATTTCCCTGAAGGTCCGATAAGGAAAGTTCAGTGAAGTTTGCGCCCGTCCTTACTGTGATTATTCTTGGCCGGTTGTCTAAAGTTACCCTGATACTGTATATCTTCTGCCTTTGGTTGTATGCGTATTGCACATCACAGCTATCGAACAAATCAGGGATTTTCATGTACCTGCTTAGGGAAGAGTCATTCCAATCTCCCTGCAGGGCTACATCATCGCTTCGCCGGATTTGGCTGTCAAACATTTCATGGACAGCATGTGCCACCCTGCTGGCCCTTTCCGCCTGGTTCATTCTGGCTTCTGCGACTTCCCTTTCAACCTCCCTTCTGACCGGGAGCATCTCGCTTAACTGGATTGCCGGCGCTTCCTCTGCTCTTTCTTCCTCGGGCCTTCTAAGTACTTCTCCTCTTCCTGCCATAAGAATCAACTCTGCATTAGTTCTATAATTGTTTTCTTTTATTTATAAAGATTGTGAGCGGGGCACTTTATCTCGGAGACAGCTACATCAAAGAATGCGAAGCCAAAGTCACCTCGGTTAAAGATGGTAAATTCATTGTTCTTGACAGGACGATTTTCTATCCCAAAGGCGGCGGGCAGCCTTGTGATACCGGCAAAATTGTAAATGGGGAGGAGGATTATCAAGTCACATTCGTCGGTAAGTTTGAAGGTGAAATTAGCCACGAGGTTGATAAATCTGGTCTGAAAGAAGGGAACAGGGTAAGATGCCTTTTGGACTGGGACAGAAGGTTCAAGCTGATGCGCATGCATACCGCGGCTCATGTCCTTTCTGCGGTTATGCACAAAGAACTGGGAGTTTTGATTACCGGCAACCAGCTAAAAGAAGACAAAACCCGCTTTGATTTCAGCATGCAGGATTTCGACCGGGACAGATTCCAGAAAGTCGTGGAAAAGGCCAACGGATTGCTGTCACAAGACAACCGGATTAAAATCTATGACTTAAAGAGAGAAAAGGCAATGGAAATCCCCGGCATTGTCAAGCTGGCGAACTCTCTCCCCCCATCCCTTAAGGTACTGAGAATAGTGGAAATCCCCGGCGTGGACATTCAGGCGGATGGCGGAACCCATGTAAGAAACCTGAAAGAGGTGGGGAAAATAGAAATTCTTAAGCTTGAGAACAAGGGCAAGAACAACCGAAGGATTTATTTTAGTTTAATGTGATACTTAGTGGGTGATTCTCATGAACAAAAACAAACTAATCGGGATTTTGTTTGTGGTGCTTGGCGCACTTGTTATAGTTGGCGCATCCTATTTCGTCATAAACTATGCAAGCAGCATGCTTACTGCAATTGTTGACTTTGTGACCACAAGCGATTTTGCGAAACTTCAACAGTGCGGCGTCAGCCTTCCTCCCGAATTCCATACACTGAAAAACGATTTGACTACTATCGTGCTGCCATTCCTGTACCTGGGGATTCCAATTATCTTGATAGGGTTGTCTTTCCTCATGTTTCTCGGTGGTTTCTACTATCACAGGGGGAGGTACGAAGAGGAAATGGTCAGGATGAAAGACCTGGAACGCCACATGCTTCACCAGGCAGTGAAAAAGATTGCGGGCAAACAGCCGTCCCGTGGACCATCTGAAGAACCAGAAGAGGAAACTGAAGAAGAGGCTGAGGGGGAAGAGGTTGAAGAAGAACCCGCATCCAAATCAAAGAAATCCAAGAAAAAATAATTTTTTTCTTTTTCCAATGGTGTATGTTATAAATATATTGCATTAAGTTAAATCTGGAATAAAGCGGGGTAGGGGAGCCTGGAGTTCCCGCTGGATTTCTGATGTGATATTATTTCTGGCATCAGAAAGGCGAAGCTCATAACCCAGAGATCGGTGGTTCAAATCCACCCCCCGCTATTTTATTTTCTTAATCAATTGGCCACCTAACCACTAATTTTTTTACGTCAGAAATACCCTGTAGCAGGCGCGCTGCCAAAGGCAGCGCCCACGCTTCCATGAGATGTCCTTGAAAGCCATGCTTTCAAGACAGTCAGGAATGGGCAAACATTCTTGCCAAGGCTGCCACGGAGACCATTGACATGAATAGCGTAAGCTTTGCAAGAGGAAAACACACTGTGGGTTTGAATGGGCATCATATTGAGTGGTGCCCAAGAAAACAGGTATAAATGCATGAGTGCATCAACAGACAAGTTGAGGAATCAAACAAGCAGGCAGCAGGAGAGCATAAAATCCTCATCCAGAAAATAGCAGTTGCGATTGATGGTGTGCACATCGGGCAAGCCATGCACAGGGACCTCAATGCAGCCATAAACATACTAAAAAGAGCTACTTTGAGAATGAAGAAACATTCTCAAGATGGCTGTGAGCCTAAGCTCACAACTACCCTGGGGCACAGGGGAAGTAACGCCTGTAGAGATGATTGCAGCAGCATCGTCTGTGAAGCAGGAAATGGAAGCCCCGCCCTTTAG
>WJIU01000040.1 GCA_014730115.1 Microcaldota archaeon | reverse complement strand
GGAATCCAAAAACGAAGCCCTTGAAAGGCTGGAGAAGATTTTTTCCAAAGGCAGTGAAACGGTGAGGCAGCTGGTCCTCTACATGGTGCATGGCCAGCTTGCGCTTGCCTCGGAAATGAAAATCATGCACACCTTCGAGTATTTCAAGATGAAAAACCCCGGACTCGACCCGGCTGAACTCAGGATGAATGTATACCGCTCAATGTTCAACTACAACACCTCCATTGAAGGGATTGTGGAACTCATCAAGCTTCTGGGAAGGCTAAATGGGAGCGACGACTCGGCAAAGCTCCTGACCTACCACTACTCCCGGCTGTGCATGATTGAGAACGAGGGGAACCGGATGATGAGGGCAGCAATAATAGACGCGCTTGGGAAATCAGAATCCCATTACGCACTCAGGGCCCTTCTTGAATATGCAAGGTACAACGACCAGGACCATACCATGAGCCGCATCATAAATGCGCTGATTGAATGGGAGGAGAAGATAGACGGCCTCGACATCAAGAAAAAAGAGAAAAAGAAGCTCAGGGGGCATCTCCGCGAGTTTATTGCCAAGGAAGGACGGGCAAGCCACTATGGATGAAAAGATAGGGCTCCGGGACGGAAGAACAGCAGAAGTCAGCTTCCTGAGTGAAAAGGACAGTACCGGGGAGCTGCTGGAATTCATAAACAGCCTGGTTGAAGAAGATGCCTGCATCCTTTATGATAAAAAGTTCACCCTGGAACAGGAGGAAAAATGGAAGGCCGGCCGGCTGGAGGAATTCAAGGAAAAGCAGGGATACATGCTGGTTGCAAGAGTGGACGGAAGGCTTGCCGCGAACAGCGGGTGCACCCGGGGAAGATTCAGGGAGGACGAAAACGTATGCCTGGGCATAGCAGTGGCGGCCCCCTACCGTGGACTGGGCCTGGGGGAGGCCCTTCTGAGGCTGAATATAGAGACTTCAGGGGAATTTTTCGGGAAACCGCCCAGAAACACCTATCTTTCTGTTTTTGCCACCAACCGGCCTGCCTATGCACTGTACAAGAAAATCGGCTTCGGGGAGTTCGCAGTGTTTCCCAAATGGATTCGCCATCGGGGGGAATACGTTGACCACGTTTTCCTGAAGCTATGAGCCTTTGAGAAAAGGGGCCACATACTCCTTTTTGTCGTCCGGCACCCTGGCCAGAAGCGTGTCAAGCAGCTGGTCCAGGCCCTTTACACAAAGGGATGCTGTCTTCTCCACTATTGTTGAATATCTGGAAATCAGGACGTGAAGGCTGTTGAACGCCTCCGGAACAACCTCCAAATGCCTTCTGCAGTCCGGTTCTCCGGTTTCATCCAGCCTTTTGTTTTCTATCGCATCTCCCAAGGCAGTAAACTTGAGGGTGCTTTCCTCCACCTGCCTCTGGTATTCTGAAGCCAGCTCCCTGATTTCCTTTCTCAGGCTTTTCAGGCGGTTCAGCCTGTGCCTGGATATCCGGCAGTTCTCTACCAGTGCTTCGGCTGTGCGCGGGCCTTCATCAAACGGGGTTCTTGTGGTTTTCCTGTCCCATCCCTGCTCCAGGGATATCTCCGTCATTTCAGACCCTGACTGCTTTCCCAGATAAACGAGCAATACATTCGCAGCCCTGAGCCGGTTGATGGGTGCATCCAGCCTTTCAGCGACTGAGACAAGCTTCCTTCTTTCAGTTCCCAGCTGATGGTATTTTTCAAGTACAGAATTAATGCGGTTAAGCGCTTGCTTTCTTTGTTTTCTGCTCAGGCCACGGACGGCCCTGTGTCTGTTGCAGGCATTCATGCAGTTAATTGTGTTGCAAATTGTTTATAAATGCTTATGTATCGCAGCAGATTTCAAAAAATTCGATATCCTGCCTGGCTTCTTTCTTTATACTATCGGGAACCTGGGAAAGAAGATTTCTTATCAGCCGGTCCAGCTGCCTGGAGCTGAAATAGAGAGTCTCGTCCACAGAAGCTGCCAGTGCCGAATACCTGAGCTCAAAGCCCCTTGACAGCTCATCCAGCTCCTTTTGCCAGTTCTCCGGGACGTTGGATTCCTTTTGTGAACATATCCTGCCTTTAAGGGACTTTGCAGCACAGATGCCGGCAACTGCGCCTGCTGCCAGCAGTACAGTCTTTCCTGTAGTGCCCCCTGCACCCAACAGGCCCAGCCCCGCGGCGGCGACCGCCGCCATCCCCAGGTAGGCCCCGGACCTTTTTTTGCCCGGGTTATCCATTGATTCAAGCTCCCCAATCTTTTCCCTTATCCGCTTTTGGTCCTTTTCCGCGATTCTTTCCAGCTCCTGCTTCAGCACTTCCAGCCTTGTCTGCCTTTCCCCGAGAATCTGCATGTTCCTGTGCATTGTGCCGGTGTCTCCAACTCCAGAGCCAGGCTCCAGCTCCTGCCTGAATGCCTCGGTCCTGCGGCCGGCTCTGCCAGTCATGAACGGGTAAATGTCAAGGGAAATCACTTTGTTGACATCCTTGTTTCCGGATTCAATAAGAAAACGTGCCAGCCCGAGATTGGTGATTGTAAAATCCATTTCCGCTATCCGTCCGCGGATGTCATGGTCGGACAGCTTTTTGTATCTCTCCAGGATTCGTTTCGGTCCCCTTCGTGGGGCAGTTTTTTCGGAAAAAAGCTGTCTCATGGGCTTAATGTGTTTAAAAGGGCTTAAAAATGCTATTCTATGTGGGTGTATTCAAGCTGGGTCCTGCATTGGGAATCCTCCTGGAAGTACCCGTGAAGGAACAGTTTGAAGTATCCGAGGATGGGAATCCTGGCAATCACTTTTCCCCTTACAAACCTCTCCGGCACCGGAGGATTGGTGAGGCCCCTGCCGTAGTCATAAACCTGAAGGTCCAGGACAGGATTGTTGTCCCCCCTGGTAAGGTAATAGGTTTCCCCGCCGGCATTTATCTTGAACATGGCCCGGTGTACGATGTCGCCTATCATGGAATATAGGTACCCTTCCGGAGGGGCGTAGATAATGATGTCGTTGGAAAAGTTGGTGAGGTACTCCCTGCCCTTAAAGGTAACTGATTTAAGGCAGGGGATGGAGCCCTGCTTCCCGTCCTGGTATTTTACAGTGCATCTTTCGTAGTTGTAAGTGAACGCCCCTTTCTTTTCCGTGACCCCTTCCGGATTCTCGGCAAGCGCCTCGCACACCTCAGCAGAGGGATTTGCAATGCAGTAGGAGAACACCGAACCCTCCACCGAGGCATTCCTGCCATTATAATAAACAGCCGCACGTCTGGTTAGCGATTCAAGCTCCTGCTCGGTCATGTTAATCTCATAAGCCTCCACCTGGGCCCCCTGAACAATGATGAAGTCCCCCCGGTAGAGATTGGGAAGCATGCTGCAGGACACCACTCCTGAAACCGGAGAGCTGGTATTGAGAATGAATGATGCCCCGTACCACACCGCTATTGCAACTGCCAGGGCAATGATGGTATCCACAATTTCGTGCTTCCACCCGTGCTTGCTGGCCCCTTCTTTGACTTCCATGCCTACAAACGCAAAAATCTCGATAAGAACCAGCACCGCTATCAGGGGCGGGATGAAACCCAGCGAAGTGCCCCCGAATGCCGCATTGGCAATCAGGAAAAGCAGCAGGGTCGAGAACAGAACCAGCAACTGAACATGCACCTTGCTGAATTCTTTGGGAAGCTCCATGTTATCTACTTGGAAATCTCAACAAACTGCTTGCGGAAGTCCGCAACTTCCTTCTTTATCTCCTTGAGCGTATCCAGAACCAGCTTGACGGGGTCGCCTTTCTTTGTCCGTACATAAAGCCGGGGGTCCGAGACCAGCGGATGGTCGACCTTGTAGGCGGCGAAGTCCACATCCTTTTCCTGGTTCAGCCTTTCTGCAATAACCTGTGCCAGTGACCGGTCCCCTCCTTCTAGCTCAAGCTCCAATACGTTTTTTTCCTTTGCAAGAACCTTGACTTCCATTCAAACACCCTTATTTTCTTCCGGCGGGAATCTTTCTTCTCTCCTCCCATCCGCACTGTCCGCACACAAATGTTCTGTCCTTTAAATCCATTTTGGTGCGGCAGCGGGGGCAAAATACAGCCGCCAGCCCGTATTCCGGCCACACTATAGTAAGCTCGGGGCCGGTACTGGTAATCTTGTTTATCTTGGCCAGTATAATGTCCCCGATTTTTACCTCATCCCTTATGTCTTTCACATAGCTCTTTCTTATCTCCGTGACCGGAAGCACCCCTTCGAATTCGATGCTTCTCATCTTGCCTTCCATCTCGTCCACCGGAACGCAGGTTGCTATTGCCTTGTTGAGGCTGGTCCTGAAGATCAGCCCATAAACCTGCATGCCTGGATACAGTGCCTTGAGGCGGTTATCCCTGCGCCTGACTTCTGCACTGCCTTCGGAAACCTGGAATTCCCCCATGGCCGCGGAGTATATCTCATCATCCTTCTCATAGGTGTTTTCTCCGGTCTCGGCCTCCTCCACGCTGGCCAGATAATCTCCGGGCAGAACTAGCTTTTTATCTTCCATAACAAGTACCTCTCTTGGTAGTAGAACTATCGAAATTTAATAAAGAACCCTTTAAAATGCCTCACATGGGAGTTTTAGGGACAACTGTGCCTTCAGGTAAAACTTAATTATATATAAATGCGGTGAAAATCCATATGGGAACTCAGATGGAACGGCCTATCCTGGTGCTGTGCATTGACAGGGACAACGACCTTTACGAAAAGGCAGGCGTCAACGGACCCCTGATTGGCCGGGAGAAGAATCTCAAGGGCGCAACCGCGCTGGCACTGGCCGACCCGGAAGACCCTGATTCCAATGCAATCTTCTATGCAGTAAAAATATTCGACCAGATGAGAAAGGAAGGGCACAGCGTAGAGATTGTGACTCTCACCGGCAACAAAAGCCTGGGATACCGGGCAGACAAGGAGATAAGCAACCAGCTGGACAAGATTGTGGTGGAGCTGAATCCTTCTTCCTGCGTTTTGATTTCGGACGGTGCGTCCGACGAGGAAATCGTTCCCATCGTCAAGTCAAGAATAAAGATTGATTCAACAAAAATCATTTTCATAAAACAGGCAAAGGAGCTGGAAAAAACATACTTTGTTCTGCTGGAAAAGCTCAAGGACCCGTACTACGCCAAGACAGTTCTGGGAATCCCTGCTTTGCTGATAATTCTTCTTTCAATATCCAGCTACATGGGTCTTGGCTGGGAAATAGTGGGGATAATCGCGGGCCTTTATCTGCTCTTAAGGGTCTTCGGCGTAGACGAGGTTGCCGCCACCGTGCTCAAGGACTTCCGTTTTTCCTTTGAAAGGACGAGCTGGATAGGCTACATAGGGGCACTTGCCGTCTTCTCCATTGCCGCTTTCATGGCATACCAGTCCTTCCAGACCGGCACTTCATCGGGGCTTTCCGGTGAAAAGCTGCTTGCCCTGGTCGTTGGCAACATTTCCTGGATAGTCTTCACCGGCCTTTTTGTCATAATGGTGAGCAAAAGCGTGGATGCCGTCATGGACAAGAAGAAATACATAGTAACGAAATACATGCTCTACACTGCTGCTGCCGGCCTGGCTACTTTTGTTTTACTGGTGGGGAGCAGCTGGATTGTCAACCTGTATGAGCCTTATGTCGATTTCGGAACCTTCCTGGCCAGCATAGCCCTCTCCATATTCCTCGGCTACTTCATCACATCGGTGATTAGCTGGTACCGCAAGGAAATCCTGCTTGACATGAAGATAGAGGGCAAGGAAGCAATATCGGAAAGGGGAGCATACCTGGGAAAAATAGTGGGGGTCGACGCAAAGAAGGGCAGGATAGTTATACAGACGCTATTTGAAAAGAAGTATACCGTCCCCATATCTGCAGTCAGCTCGGTGGACGACAACGTCATTCTGAAATCAAGTGATTAGCCGCCAATCTTCTTCAGAAGCTTTTTCTTTTCCGAGCAGTCTTTCAGGGCATGCTTCAGCACATCCTGTATGTTCTGTACCTTGACCAGCTTCACCTTGGTCTTTTTCGTAACATAGACATCCTTGGCATTGGCCTCTGGAATCAGCACCTTTTTGATTCCGGCCTCGGCCGCAGCCTCAATCTTTGAGGATACGCCGCCCACCGGCAGCACCTTCCCGCGGACGTCCAGGGAGCCGGTCATGGCAACTCCCTGGTGCACAGGAATGTTGGAAAGTGCAGAAATCACTGCCACGGCAGTGGAGATTGAAGCACTGTCTCCCTCCACCCCTTCATAGGTCTGCAGGAACTGGATGTGCAGGTCGGTCCGGGAAATGCCGGTGCCTACATATTTCTTGAATATTGCAGAAACGTTGTCTACCGCCTCCTTGGCAATAACCCCCAGCTTACCGGTGGCAATGACATGGCCTTCGCTTTTGGAGGCAGAAGGCGCAGCTTCTGCAACAATCGGCAGCACCAGCCCCGCACGGGAATCACCAAGCACTGCAAGGCCGTTCACCCTGCCAATTTCGGCCCCTTTGGTCACGATGGTCTGATACTCCCTTTTTCTTTCAATAATGCTGGCTCCCAGCTGGCTTTCTATTGACTTGAAGATTTTCTTTGCCTCCCTGACCTCGTCCTTTGTAACCAGCTTAAGGCCCTTGTCCCTGGCCACGTCACCAGCCGCACGGACAAGGCCTCCAAGCTCCCTGAGATTGAGCGTAAACTTCTTTCTTCTGCCCGACATCTTCCTTGCTTCCTCTATTATCTCACTTACTGCCTCTTTGTTGAAATGGGGAATCTTGCCGTCCTTTTTGATTTCCTGGGCAATAAAGCGGACCAGTTTCTCTTCGTTTTCAGAAGTGTCATCCAGTGAGTCCTCCACATAGACCTCATAGCCCCCTCCCCTGATTCTGGAGCGCAGGGCAGGATGAATCTGCTTCATGTCCGGCAGGTTTCCTGCAGCCACAAGGACAAAATCGCTGGGCACCGGCCGGGTTTTCACCAGTGCGCCTGAGCTCATCTCGCTCTGGCCGGTGATTGGATACTGCTTTTCCTGCATTGCAGTGAGAAGCTCCTGCTGCCAGTTCAGCCTTAGTGATGCTATTTCGTCAATGAAAAGCACGCCCTTGTTGGCCTGGTGTATTGCCCCGGCCTCCACCCTCAGGTGGGCAGGCGTCCCCAGCCCTCCGCTCTGGAGAGGGTCGTGCTTGCAGTCGCCAAGAAGCGCCCCTGCCCTGGAGCCGGTGGCGTCCACAAACGGGGCATTGTGCCGGGTGCTGTTGTCAACTATAAGCTTGGGGCCGGTGCTTTCAGTGGGCATGAGCCTTCTTCCAAGGCCGGCAGTGGCATTGGAAATCACATAAAGAAAGCCGATGCCGAGCGCAACCGCAATTATCAGCCACTTTACATTCTCTTCTATTTCCGCGAAGAATACCACGAAAAGGAGCAGAAGTCCAAGGAGGAGTATAAGGAATTTGGCCGGTATGCCCTTTGCCTCTTCCTCCGCCTTCTTGAAGCGGGCAATCCTTCTCCCCAGTCCGTTGTGCAGGACCTTTGCAAGCTTCTGGTAATCCTTGTTGCTGCCCAGCTTCTTTATCCTGGGAAGCTCCTTGGGGGAAAAGTATTTCAGGAAATGCTTGTTTTTCATAAGGTATTCGTAATCCGGATAGGTGCGCACCACGCGCACAAGGGGCTGGTTTTCGCTGTTCTTGTTTGGGTATGCAAGAACGTCCTCCAGCTTTTCCACGGGCATGAGCTCCGCCATGGCCTGGGCGAGCATGCTTTTCCCGGTGCCGGGAGGGCCGATAAGCAGAACATTCCTTTTCTGCTTGGCAGCCTTCTTCATTATGTCCACTGCCAGGTCCTGCCCGATAATCTGGTCGATAAGCTTGTCAGGCACAGGTGTTTCTGCCGTGGTTTTGAATTTCATCCGGATATACCTCGCATGTTGCTTATATATTCTTTTTGTCTGTCTCAGCTTTCAATTATCCACACCATCTCCTGCTCCTTGTTTTTCAGCTTTTTCTTTTCAAACCCGCCATACACCCTCCATTTCCTGAACCCTGCAATCCTGAGCAGAAGCTCAAATTCCTTTTTGTAAATGTAGCAGGCGCGCATCTTCAGCATCTTTTTTGTTTTCCCATCCGAATCCCTCATTGTCCAAATGCTCCTGAAAAGCTGCTCCACAGGGTAATAAAGCGTTTTTTCGGAGAGAAAGTGCTTCTTTCCTTTTATCTTTACCTTTCTCTGCTTTGTTGTTTTTCCGTTCCATCTGGACATGAAATCAAAGTCCGGATAAAAGAAATTGAGAATCAGCCTTCCCCTTTTCCTGAGATGCTTTTTGAAGTTCTTCAGGGTCCTGATTTGCTCTTCGCTTTTTTCCACATGCAGAAAAGCACGGTAGGGGACGATAATCAGGCCATATTTCTTTTTTGACCTGAAATTCCTCATGTCTGACTTGCGCACCCTGGGCCTTATTCCCTTTTCCCTGGCCTTGCTTTTCAGGATGTCAAGCATTCCCGGGGAATTGTCTATCCCCTCTGCATCAATCCCTGCCTCGAGCAGGGGAAGAAGTATCCGGCCGGTCCCGCACCCTGCCTCAAGGACAGGGCCTTCTGCCTTCTTTGCCTCTTTAAGATAGAATTCAAGCTCGCCTTCCAGGCCCATGGAAAGCTCATCATAAAGCTCTGCAAACTCATCGTAATACTTCATGGAGGGTTATTCCTGGAGATAGGTTATTAATTTATCCCACCTTGGTGAGGGTTCCCTTCATTCTCCCCAGGTTGTAGAAAAGCCTGTTCACTGCCAGTGCAATCGCCACCCAAACCAGAGAGGTCAACGCCAGCAGAAGATAATCAGCATGGCCAAGCCCGAAGATGGATTTAACCGCATTAAATGCGTGGGTTGTAGGGAAAGTGTTCAGCACTGCGGCCGCCCAGTCCGGAAACACCTCTTCCACCATGTAATAGGGGCCGGAAAGCAGACCGACCAGCTCAGGCAGCAGAAAGCTGAGGGTGAAGATGTTGCGCTTCTCAAAATAGCAGGCCAGCCCGAAAAGCATGAAGCCTAATGAAAAACCCGCCACCAGCATGGCCATAAACGCAATTGCAAAGGTGGCTGTGTCCATAAGGTTGTATCCGTAAAAGAAAAGCCCGACTCCCAGGCAAAGGAATGCAACCGCAACCGACTTTGCCATTCCGGTGATAGCCCCCCCCAGAGCCAGCTCCAGGGTGCTTATCGGGGAGACAAGCAGGTTAGGGAGGGAGCGGTCCCAGTGCTCTTCTATGAAGGCTGCGGTTGTTTCAAAAGTAACAAAGAAGATTGCCCTCCAGCATATGACTGAAAGTACCAGAAGCCCCAGCAGCTGCTGGTCCCCTCCGATTGTGGAAAGGAAAAACGTAAGTGTGAACAGCATCACCAGGGGCCAGATAAAAACATCCGCAAGCCGGAAGGGACTGCGGTAGGCCCACACCAGGTTCCGGTAAAGCACCCCTTTTACATGGGAAAGGAAATCATTCATTGCGCATCACCTTGGTATACAGGTCCTCAAGCTCAGGCTCGATGGTGCTTATGCCTTTTATCTCCACTCCTGATTCAGCAATCCTGCCAAGGACGGCATCGATTCCTTTTCTGTCCTTCAGATAAATTTTCAGGGAATTCCTGCCAGTGCTGGTCTTCACAACCGCTTTGCTGCCAGACACCGCCTTTCTGAGTTTTTCCGGACTGCTGCTATTTATTTCCAGAACCTCCAGGGGAAAGAATTTCTTCCGGAGTTCCCGGAACGTCCCTTCCGCAATAATCCTGCCTCCTTTAATCAGGCCCACCCGGTCGCAGAGCTCTTCTGCCTCCTTCATATTGTGAGTGGTAAGAAGAATGGTCTTCCCCTTTGATTTCAGCTGCTTTATCATATTCCTCATCCTGGCAGCGGAATCAACATCCAGGCCCACAGTGGGCTCGTCAAGCAAAAGCACCTCCGGGTCGTTCAGCAGTGCCTTGGAGATAAGAAACCTCCGGCACAGCCCGGATGAGAAGTCCGCGGCAATCCGGTTCCGGTAGTTATGCAGCCGGGTGGCTTCCAGGGCCTGCTCCACCCTCTTTTTTGCATTGTCAAGATTGTACAGCATACAGTAGAAATGCAGCAGCTCTTCCGCAGTGAAGAATTCGGATACATCACTGAACCCGGAAACAAAGTTCATCTTTTTCTGGATTCTTTCGCTCTCACTGGTGCAGTCCATTCCGAACATGGATGCCTTCCCCCTGTCCGGAACCAGGAATCCGCAGAGTATTGCTATCAGCGTGGTCTTGCCTGCACCGTTGGGCCCAAGCAGGCCGTAAACCTCGCCCTTCCGGATTTGCATCCCGACCCTGTCCAGTGCTTTTACCTGCTGCCCGTGGGAGCAGAATGACTTGGATATGTTCCGCACTGAAAGCACCGGTTTCATAAAATCAGGTTCACGCGGAAATCATTTAATATGCCCCTGAAATTCAGGAAACAGCCTTTATGTCCCGGAATGCAATACGCGGGGCGACCAGATAATCAAAGACACGTACGTTTCTTTCCATAGCCTCTATGTTGGCAAGAATGTCAAAGACATTGCCGGTTATCATGAATCCCTTGACCGGAGTCCTTTTCCCGTTTTCAACCAGGAAAGCGGTATTGACCTCCATGCCGATATCTCCGGAGGTGGGATTGGAAGTGTGGGAGCCGTGCATATGATGTATCTCAAGGTAACTGCCGAGTTCATCCAGGCTTTTCCAGTCTCCGGGGGAAATTGCAATATTGGAGCTGCCTATTGCCGGGGGGCTGGCATAGGAGCTCCGGATGCAGTTCCCCCCATCCTTCACCCCTTCCAGGGCAGCATTTTCATGGTCGTAAAGAAAGGACGCGACCTTTCCTTCCAAGACCAGCGGCTTTCTTTTTGAAGCCGTTCCCTCATCATCAAAAGGCCTGGTCTCGCTTCCCTTTTCCAGAGGGTCGTCAAAAACAGAGAGCATTTCAGAGAATGATTCCTCCCCTTCCTTGAGCCTGCTTATGCTCCTTCGCTTCCAGTCTCCGGAAAACGAGGGAAGTGCGGTTTCCAGAAGGCTTCCCAGGGCTTCCAGCTCCAGCACCACAGTATAGGTGCCGCTCTCCGGCTTTTTTGCAGACTGCATGCTTTTTGCCATCTCCGCAGCCTCCATTCCCAAAGCAACACCATCCGGAAGCTTGAGGTTTGAGACAAAATAGGAAAGCCCGAACCCGTCCGCATCCATGGTCTCGGCATAAACAGATATTTCGCTGCTCCGGTAGCTCCCTTCAAAGCCTGCGGTGTTTTCCAGTCTGGTTTCAGAGCTGGCCATTTCGGCAATCACCCGGGATTGCCCCCCATGGGATTCCGCAGCATCCCTTGTCTGCTTTACCACCGAGCTGAGCATTTCATAATCATCAGGAGACAGCTTCTCATTGAATATCTCAGGGCTGGAAAAAGATGTTTCCGGGGAAAAGGAAAACGGGCTCTGCACCGAGAATCTTGAAAGCTTTTCTGCCTTTTCAATTGCGTCTTTGATGCCAGCCTCCTCCTGGCAGTAGGCAAATCCAATCCTGCCGTCGGACAATACCCTTATCCCATAACCTCCGCCGACATCATTCTCCCTTATCTTCAGTTCCTGGCCGGAATAGGTGAGGCTGGTTGATTCTGAACGGTGATAAAAAATCTCATGCCCGGGCATAATTCTTTAAATCCAGGCAGGATATTAAAAACTATGAGACTTTTCATCGCGGTTCCGATTCCGCTTAATCTGAAAACCAGGCTGGAAGAGCTGGGAAACGAAATAAAACAGGAAGGCATCAAGCTTGTAAAGCCCGAAAACATGCACATTACTTTGAAATTCCTTGGTGAAACCTCAGAAGAAGAGCTGGAGGCAATAAAAAATAGGCTGAAAAATGTAAGGTTCGGCAATTTCTCCTGCAGGGTAAAGGATATCGGCGTTTTCCCGAACGAGAATTATATCCGGGTTGTCTGGGCCGGTTCGGAGGACGAAGGGCAGATGAAGTCCCTTGCCGAAGCCGTGCAGGAGTCCCTGGGCGGAAAAAAGGAAAGATTCTCATCCCATATCACGATAGGGAGGGTAAAGAAAAAAGTCGACTTGAAGAATTTCCTGGAAGCCCACAGGGGGGAAGAGCTAGGCTCGTTTGAAGTCTCTGAATTCCGGCTGATGAAAAGCGAACTGAAAAAGGAAGGGCCGGAATACTCGGTGGTTGAAACCTATCCGGCCGAGGGCGCTGATGCTTGAGTTCATCCCCTCACTCGTTTCTGTCTCCTCCTATGGGACAGTAAGCGCACTGTCCAAAAGGGCCATCTTTGAAATGGGCAGGCACAAGGCAATAGTCTATGCCTACCTGGCAATGATACTGCTTCTGGTTCTGGGGGCAGCCGCCATGGGTATCGTGCCGGCTATCCCGGAAAACATGCACCTCATGTATCTTGTCCAGGTTGCAACCGGCGGGCTCGGGGCCATTGCTGCCTACAAGGCTCTTCATTACGGAAAGTCCAGCATCGTATCGCCGATGTCAAAAACCTATGTCCTGCTTGTACTTGCAACCAGTATTATCTTCCTCGGTGAGCAGCTGGCTCCTGGCCAGATAGCCGGCTCGGTGCTTGTGCTGCTGGCTGCACTTATACTCTCAATGAAAGGAAAGGAAATAAAGCCGGAGAAATGGATGCTTTACCTGTTTCTCTCAATATTGTGCCGCACTTATTATTACACCTTCATAAAGAATTTTGTCACCGCTCTAGGCCCCTTTCAGACCACTCTGGTACTGGAGCTGGGCATCGTGCTTTTTATTGCTGCATTCCATGCCCTCAGGAAAAGAGACCTTGCCCCTCCCGGAAAAAGAAAGCTGGCCTTTCCGGCAATGGCCGGAGCCATGATTTTCACCGGCTCCCTGTTCTACAGCATTTCAGTGGGGACGATAGGGGCCGCCCTGACCGCGGCGATAAGTGCGGGCTCCCCAATCATAAACTCCATAGCCTCATTCTTCCTTCTGAAGGAAAAGCTGGACCGGGACAAATATGCTGCAATAATGATTCTTGCTGCAGGGCTGGTGCTGATTTTCCTGGCATAAAAGCAAAGGAAAAAGGATTAGAAGGAAACTTCCTTCAGGATTGTTTCAAACGCATCGTAGGGGTATGCTCCCGGAATGAAGATTATGTACTCGTCTTCATTCTCGGCAAGGCCAACCCCGCCGTAGGCAGAATTCAGATTCTCAACTGCAGCGTTGATGCTGTCGCCGGAAATCCTGTCCTTGGGTATGATAAGGAAGCTGCTGGGGGTTCCCTGAACGCCGTAGCCCTGCCCTTCGGCAAAGTCGTCCCCAATCAGGTCAATGGGCTCGGCCTCGTCATAGCAGGTGTTGAAGGTCTCATTGTCCAGGCCGATATCCACTGCCAGGCCCTTGAAGACGTCGTCAACACTGTCCATGCCCGACCAGTTGCCCTGGGTTTCAAACAGCTTGGAGTGCATCTCCCAGTATTTTCCTTCATTGTCCGCGCACCTGGCTGCTATGGCAGCGGGAAGTGCATGCGGGTGGAACGAAAGCGGGAAGTCCCTGAAATACAGCTTTACCTTTCCGGTGTCCACGTAGTTCTCCTTCATTGAAGCCTCGGCCTCATAGTAAAGCTTGGAGCAGAAGGGGCACTGGTATTCGGAAAACTGCACCCATGTCACAGGGGCATTTTCATCTCCCAGCGGAGGCAGTGTTCCCACCCCCACCGTGAGCTCCACGGTGTCGTTTCCCTGCTCCTGGGTTGTGTTTTCAACAACGTCCTCGTCATTGTCTCCGGCAGGCTGGGTATCTGCGGCAGGCTGCTCCGTCTCCGGGCACACGCACTCCGGCTCGGTAAGGCCAAAGCCATGGGTGAACACGGAAAGCACAAGCAGGCCAAGCAGAACCACTATGGCCCCGCCATAAATGGATTCCTTGCTTACGGTGAAAGTATTGTTGTTCTCATCTTCCAAATAATCACCTATGATTAAGAATTCTTGAATAAATGTGGTTGCTCCCCATATTTAAAGGTTTTGAATTGGTGCGAAAAACCAAATTTTTTATTTATGCAATACAACATAGGTTCATGACTTCTTTGGACAAAGCGATAATCGCATCCTATGAGCACCAGGGAAAGAGATTTGAACTGTATGTAGACCCCGATGCGGCCTATGCATACATAGAGAAAAAGAAGCCGGACCTGAAGAATATACTGGTTGCAGAAGAGGTCTACTCGGATGCAAAAAAAGGGGAAAGGGCCAAGTCAAGCGATGTTGAAAAGGTCTTCGGAACGGCCGACATCATGAAAATCCTGGAAACTGTCCTGAAAAACGGGGAGGTTCAGCTCACAACCGAGCAGAGAAAGAAGAAGGTGGAGGAAAAAAGGAAAAGGGTTGTGTCCATCCTGCTTAAGGAAGCAATTGACCCCCGGACCAAGGCGCCGCACACCCAGGTCAGGATAGAAAACGCGATGGAGCAGACCCGGATACACATAGACCCCTTCAAGGATGCCCGGGAGCAGATGGAAGAGGTTGTCAAGGCACTCCGCCCGGTTCTTCCCATGAAATTTGAAAAAATCAATATTGCAGTCAAGGTCCCTGCTGCATACGCCCAGAGGGTTTACGGGACCCTGAAAAATTACGGAATCCAGAAGGAGGAATGGACCAAGGGCGGAGACCTGGTGGTAGTGGTCAAGATTTTCGCGGGCATGCAGGGCGAGTTCTACGACAAGCTCAACAAGCAGACCAACGGTGAAGTGGAGACCAAGATAGTTCCGGGATGATAGGATGGGCCTGCCTGATGTTATTGCAACTGCAGAATTTCCGGAAAGGGAAGGGACAAGGAGGCCTTACCAGATTTTCAGGGAGCTTGTGCTCACCGGAGCAAACGTCTACCAGGATTATACCCTGACCACAGGAAAGGGGCACTACGATGAGAGGGGCGCGTTTGTGCTTGAGGATACCGGGAACACAGAGCACATCCACCATTACGACAAAGATGAGGAAAAAACAGGAAGGCTTCTTGCGTCCGTAAGAACAGAAGAACGGTTCGGCAGGCGGTTCTATATCCTGGAGATTTACGACCGGGAGTTTGCCCAGAGGGTGGAAAGCACGGTTGGCGGCGTGGAATTTCTAGCCCCTGAAAGAGAAGACGAAGACCTGGTTGCAGGGGCCCGCTGATTTTCAAAAATAAGGAAAGGAAAAAAGAAAGGTTTAGACTTTTTGTACCTGGCTGAGGAAGTCCTGTGCAGCCTGGAGGGTGTCCTCCTTCTCTGCACCGGCCACCACAATCTTGGAGCCTTCCACAACCTCCCTTACTACGGTTG
>WJIU01000039.1 GCA_014730115.1 Microcaldota archaeon | reverse complement strand
TCACCGATGAGCGGACGGTCTGCCCTGAATTTCCAAGAAGAGCAGGGTTCTGAAGTATTGTTTCCCTTGAAAAGAATCGCCTCAGGGATTCGTAGTTTCTCCGGATTGTGTCCGGGTCCCTGCCCAGGAGGTGTGCCTGGCTTGCTATCTTTTGTTTGGTGAGGCCCAGGTCCTGGAGTGCTTCTGCGTTTCTCCGGATGGTTTCCGGGTTCATGCCCAGGAGTTGTGCCTGGGTTGCTATCTTTTCTTTGGCGAGGCCGAGGTCCTGCAGTGCTTCTGCGTTTCTCCGGATGGTTTCCGGGTTCATGCCCAGGAGTTGTGCCTGGGTTGCTATCTTTTCCGGTGTGAGGCCAAGTTCAATCAGTTTTTCATGGGATTTTCCAATGGTTTCCGGCCTGCATCCAAGCATCCTTGCCCTTAGGTTTTCATTGAGCCCATCAAATCCTTCTCCAAGGATTTCCCTGAGGGCTTTCTCTGTTTCGCTCTGCATATGTTATAATATTTATTATAATATGTTTATAATACATTCCAGCAGGCAAAAACATAAATTTATAAACTCTTTCCACCACAAATAAACACTATTAGGAGGGATAGACATGATTGCTGCAATAAGCAAGGTTGTCAAGAAAGTCGTGAAGTCCGTAAAGGGCTCCAAGACAAGGAAAAAGAAATCCAAGAGCTCCAGGAAAAAGCGCAGGTAATTCACAGGGTATCAAGGAATTCCTGCTCCACAGGATGAAGCCCAGCAGGTATCACAATTGTAAAGGGAGGCCTGCCGAGCTCTAATTCCTTCAGGTCTTTTATTTTTCCGTATGAAATCTTCTCATCATCAGAGCCCAGCCTGGAGAGCACGACGGCAGTTTCAAATTCGGACAGCATTTCCAGCGCGTTTTTTGCCTCCATCGGCTTTGGCTCTGTATCCAGGAGCACAAGGGAATGTGTGTTGTTCTCCAGATTGCTTCTTATGGCATCAAGGGACGATTTTGGCTGGTAGTTGGGCCTCGGGTTGACAAGCGTGGCGGTCTTTCCGAACCTGTATATCTGCAGGCCTGATTTTGCAGGTGCAGCAGAATAAACAGAGGAGTTGTGGATTACTTTTACCGGAATTTTCCTTTCCCTTGCTTCCATTACCAGGGTAATGTGGGTAGTTGCAGTGAGGGGGTCCCCTGAAGCTATAAGACAAACGTCGGCAGAGGCGGCCCTGTCCAAAAGGAACCTGCCCTCCACCTGCCCCCTTTCCAGAACTGCAATCTTTTTTCCGATTTTATTCTCCAGAAGGTTTATCTCTTTTCTGTCAAGAGGATTTGTGTACGTCTCGATGTAAGCCTCATCGCAGCTCTTAAGCTCTTCAACCCCTGAAACAGTAAGGTCAAAGCCCACCCCGGAGCCTATCAGGACAAATTTCATGATAAGAATAAGGAAAAAAGGTTTATATTTTCTGAAGGCGCCAGCCGGATATCCCCCTGCTGTCAGTGGAGAAGCTGAACCTGAAGCTTCCCTCGCTGAACTGGTAGGCTTCGCCATCCATTATTTCCCGCTGGCCCTCCAGGACTGCCACATGGGCTTCCTGCCCTGAAACTCCATAAAGCTTCATCCTGACACCAGTCTCGTTTTCAAGAATGATAAGGGATGCTGAATTGCGGGTCTTCAGGGTTATCGGCTCAAACACATAGGAGCCGTCCTTTTTCTCTATCCTGCCCCGGGCTTCGGTGTCAGTGACGCTTTCCAGCACAAAGCGGTAGTCAGGATGCACTTCAATGCTTTCTCCGGGAGATATAAAGCCCCTGTTGCCTTCCTTTGCCAGCCAGACAGAGTACTCCCCTCCGGTCATCACAACCCTCTCTTCCCCGAGAATTTCAACTACGTTCCTTCCCTGTGGGAAGGCAGGCCCGTCGCTTTCCCGGAGGTGGACCCGGACTGCAGGAAAGAATTCGGATGACTCCGAGGTTATTCCTTTGCTGCCATCGCACCTGTCCACACGCCTGGTTTCAAGCGCCTGTATGCCATTCTCCTTCTCATGATAGGTTCTCTGTTTTCTTTCAGTGTATTCATAGTCGGTGCAGTGGAGCGGGCTGAGCTTGTTGTAGTCCTGGCCGCATGCGGAAGCCGCAATGCCCGCAGCAAGCACAGCGGCAATCCCCGGTTTCCTAATGGAATTCCTCTTTCCTTTTTGTCTTTTGATTGTCATCCTGTCCATGCAAGCACCACATACCCTAGTAGTCCATGTTATTTAAAGTCCAGCCGTTAAGCCTTGAGTCTGAGGTCCAGTCCATGCCGAATCTGAATGTGCCCTGCTCGCAGGTGAATGGGGTGTCCTCCCTGACTTCAACAATTTCCGAGAAAACAGCGAGCTCTGCCCACTTGGCTCCGAAGGTATAGCCGGGAGCAAGGGCATAGGCATGCAGGTTGTATTCGCGGTCGCCAATGACAATGGTTTTTGTCTGTCCTGCCCCAATCCTGTCCCTTTGAAGCACATTGCCCATGGCATCAACAACTGATACTATTGCCATGGTGACATCCCCGTGCACCTCAAGGTCGTCCAGCCCGATTGTGATATCGTCAATTGCAAGCGCTTCGCCCTGGTTTACGATGCCGGACATTGCTTCCTTTGCAAGTGTTACCCTGTCCCGGAGAAGGTCTGCAAGCACATAGGGCTCGCCCATAAACCAGGCCTGGTACCTTCCCTGGGGAAGGCCGGCCAGCCCTCCGGCTTCATTTACTTCCACTTCAACCGGGGGGTCAAAGATTGAAACTTCCCTGAAAAGCTCTCCGTCGCAGTACTGTTCTTCAATATGCTGGTCTGCTGAAACAAGGTCCCAGTTGTAGACGTAATCATGGGTGGATATGTCCAGTCCGCTGTCGCAGACAGGGCTTGCCGGGTCATCTTCAACATAAGGGGCAAGGTCGGAGTCGGCCCTTACTGTGACCGACTGCTCGCCAAATGTGTATCCGGCCCTGACCGAGCATGCTGCAGCAGCCACATCGCCGTCATTAAAGCTGAAAACATACTCCCTTCCTTCTTCCATGTCCACATTCCTGATGGCATTCCCTTCCCCATCCTCAAGTACGAAAAGGGCGGTCTGGGTCTCTGCCTCAATGTCAAGAAGGTTCATCCTGTAGCCGCCGGGAAACAGGAAAGATTCACCCTGGTTGACAGTCACCTCGTTGGAGGGGGTTTCTGCTGAAATTGAATCATCCTGGCAGAGTTCGCTTATCTCCCTCTCAGGGGTCTCCACCGTGACATTCACTTCCGGGGTTCCGGCGTCAGGATTTCCATAGTATTGATTTATAGTATCCCCGCATGATGCCAGCCCAAGGGAAGCAGTAAAAGCAAGCGCAAGTTTTGCATTCCTGAAGGTCCTCTTCTTTTCCGGGCCCTTTCCATTTTCCTTCCTTATTCTACCCATTGAAAGAGTTTTTCTCATAGCGTCACCAAAGTCGTAATATGAGTAATTATGTGGCGATAATATTAAAAAGTTATTGAAACTTTTCCGGAATTGCCGCAGAGCTTTTTCCAGGAAGAATATGGTGCTCCTCTGAAAAGCCCTTGTTTACCTCAATCACATACTTCGCCTTTTTCTCCGGGGTGTAAAGACTGCAGTTGAGGACGTTTATACCGCAGGGGTCCATTTCCTTTACATCAACCACTGTTCCGTTCTCATCCAGGAAGATTGCATCCAGGGGAATTGTGGTATTGAGCATCCAGAACCCATAATAGTCAGGCCTGTCGAAAACAAAGAGCATGCCTTCGTTTTCCCCAAGGCTGGTTCTTCCCATCAGGCCCTTGGCCCGGGTGGTGAGATTGTCTGCAACCTCCACCTCAATGCCCAGCTCTTTGCCTTCGGCATTGGCCAGGGTTATTTTTTTCCTTTCCCCATGGGCTGAAACAAAGTAGAAAATAAAAACTAGAATCAGAAGAATTGCAAGAAAAAGAAAGGCAAGCTCGGTTTTCATAGGTCGGAAAACCTGCTTTCAAGCTTTTTCAGCACGGCCGGCAGAGTGGTATACTCCATGTCCTCGGAAGGAAGCCGGTGCGGCTCAAAGGGGCCGTGCCTTCTCATGTAGTCGGCAACTGCAGTTGCCTTTCTCCTGGCCCGGTCGTATGCCTTGTCCGCGAAGAAGTCCAGGGGCGTGTTCAGCATTCCGTCTGAAACCTGGAACCCAAGAGCAACCACGCGCGGAGGGCCGTCAAATCGGGTAGGTGTGGCATCAAACACCCCGCAGGGCATCATGGGGCCGTTGTGAGAGCCCCGCATCCATCCTGAAACCAGATGGGGAAATGTCCACGGCTCTAGGGCCTCGCCCACTGCAGGCAGGCCCGACTGGCACCTCACCATTGCCACCGGGTCATCCTTTCCGACATATTTTCCTGCTATCTTGGAAAGCTTGTCCGTGCTCACACATGCCACTGCCTCTTCCCTGGGAACCTTTCCCCCTCTGGGATAGACCCGCTTAATCACATAGCGGCTCTTCCCCCCTATCAGTGCCAGAAGGTCGTAGGTTTCCTCGGGGGTGTTTAGCGTCACTTTCTTGTTTTCCCTGACGTCATAAACCTCAAACGTGAAGCCTGAATGCATGGTCCCGTCAATGACAAGCCCTGCGGTGTTGAAAGGGTCTCCGAACATCCTGTAGACCGGAAGGTTGAATGCCCCCGGCTCGGTCTTGTCCATCAGAAAGCATATCACCGGCTCGCTCTTTCTTTCCTCAAATTCCATCTCTGCTGAGCCGGGCCCCATTCCTTTCACATTACCTGAAAATGTGTCTGCAAGAAGGTCCTGGCCTGCGCCGTAAAGCTTCAGCTTTTTTGCAACCTCGGTGCAGGCAACAAACGTGTCCCAGGAAAGCTTGTGGATTTTCTCGTTGTCCACGCCCTTGTCGTGGGTCATAATCAGGTCCAAATCATCCCCGCAGCAGCCCACATAAAAGTCCTTGATGTCGCCGGACTTTTTGGCAATTGCAAGCTCCCCCTCTGCCTTCTTTACAAGCTCGGGATGAACAGAAGCATGCCCCGGAAATCCTCCAACATCTGCCTTGATAATACTCAATGTCGTTTTCATAGAATTACCTCTCCGAATATACTGTCCATATCATCTAATTTAAACATATCCTCAGGAGCCCTTGTTAAGCATTACCACCCTGTCCTCCTCGACTCCCTTGGTCTTTGCTTTCTTGCCCACGTGGAGCACCTGCTCGTGCCTGGAGCTGTCCCGGTAGATGGTGATGCCCTTGCATCCGGATTTCCAGGCCTGCATGTAGATGTTCTCCACATCTTCAACCGTTGATCCGGCTGGCATGTTGATGGTCTTGCTTACCGCAAGGTCCACGTATTCCTGGAAAGCGGCCTGCATCCTGACATGGGCTTCCGGAGATACATCATACGCCACCTGGAAAACTTCCTTAACATCATCCGGAATCTCATCCATCTCCATGATGGAGCCTTCATCCATGACCTTCTGGATAAGCTCCTGGCTGTACAGCCCGCGCACCTTGAGCACCTGCTCAAACACAGGGTCAAGGTAATAATACTGCCCGGCCCGGACGGTCTTCAGGAAGGAAAGCGCAAATACCGGCTCTATTCCGCTGCTGGTATCAGCAATCATGGATATTGTGCCGGTGGGCGCAATCGAGGTGTTGGTAGCATTCCTCATAGAATCAAATTGTTCGGTAAGCTTGCTTTCCTTGAAACCAGGGAAAGAGCCCCTTACCCGTCCAAGCTCATGGCTCATCTTTCTTGCTTCCTCAGTGACACATTTCATGATTTCCGAGGCAACCTTGCGGCCTTCTTCGGAATCATACTTGATGCCCATCTTGAAGAGCATCCTCGCAAATCCCATTATGCCCAGCCCCATCCTGCGGTTCTTCATGGTCTGCTCCCTTATCTGGGGAATGGGATACTTGTTGAGGTCAATTACATTGTCCAGGAACTGTACGGCCAGCCTCACCACGTAGCTCATGCGGTCCCAGTTCACCTTCTGCTTCCAGTCGATTTTGCTCCAGTCCAGCTCCACGAACTTCTCCAGGTTGATGCTCCCAAGGTTGCATGACTCGTAGTCAGGCATAGGGACTTCGCCGCAAGGATTAGTAGCATGGATAGGGTCCCGGGGAGTTGGATTTGTGTTGTTTATGGTGTCAATGAACAAGACACCCGGCTCGGCGCATTTCCATGCGCTGTATGCAACAAGCTTGTAAATGCTGCGGGCGCTGACTTTTCTGACCGGGTCCCCATCCCGGGGATTGACAAGGTTGTAGTCCTCGTCGTTTTCCACTGCGTGCAAGAATTTGTCGTCCAGCATAACGCTGACATTGAAGTTTTCCATTATACCTGGAGTCTGCTTCATGGTTACGAATTCCTCTACATCCGGGTGCCACACATGAAGGGTGCCCATGTTGGCCCCTCTTCTCTTTCCCCCCTGCTTTATTACCGCAGTTGCATTGTCGAATGCACTCATAAATGATATGGGGCCGGAGGCAATTCCGGCAGTGCTCTGCACAAAGTCCCCTTTGGGCCTGAGATAGGAAAAGCAGAATCCGGTGCCCCCGCCGGTCTTGTGTATTACAGCCTGGTGCTTTACAGATTCGAATATGCCCTCTATGTCATCAGGAACAGGAAGCACAAAGCATGCAGCAAGCTGGCCAAGCTCGGTACCTGCATTCATGAGAGTGGGCGAATTGGGAAGGAACTCAAAATTGGTCATTATCTGGTAAAATGCCTCGGCATAATGGTCCACCGTGGAGTCATCTGCTCCATATGCCTTTTCATTGGACGCGATGTACAGAGCCACTCTCTTGAACAGCTGGCTGGGGGTCTCTATTATCTTCCCCTCTTCATCCTTCAGGAGATATCTTCTCTCCAGCACCTGAATGGAGTTCAGGGGGAGCTTCAGGTCGTCCTCCACGCCTATTGCCTTTTTCATCTCACGCTCCACGTTTTTCCGGTGCCTGTATAATATGTAGGTTTTTGCAGTAGATGCGTGGCCGGTCTCAATAAGGGCTTTTTCTACAGTATCCTGCACTTCCTCAACAGTGGGAATCTCCTCCCCTGCATACTTTTGCTCAAGCATTTCAACGGCTCGGCCCGCAACCTTTTCAGCCTCATTACGGTCCTTTCCACCCACTGCCTGGGCTGCTTTGAATATTGCACTGACTATTTTCTCCTTGTCAAAATCCGCGACAGTCCCGTCTCGTTTTCTAATTTTCGCAATTGGCATAGATTCACCACTCGGCACCTTTTGTGAAAGAGGGGCCAGTTTAGTCCCGCCTCAAAAATGGCCATGCCTACTTACACGGATAATCAATTTAAAACATGTCACCTGACGACGTAGAAGATGGAAACACATTTTTATAATTATGACACAATTAAGAGGCCGCAGGCAACCAGAGAAATGTTATCTTTAAATAGTTAAGCGGCGACGTTCTTTCATGAACAGCAAAATATTCTTGTTCCTGGTTTTGGGCATAACAATTGGGTTTGCCTCACCTTATCTGCTGGTAATGGATGCCAGCGGAAGCATGGATGACGGCCTGCCTCCGGATTACAATGAGACAAAAATGGAGGCTGCAAAAAGGGCGGCAAACAACTTCATAGACAGGACCAGCGGGGAAATAGGTCTTATGGCCTTTGACGCCTGCGACGACGATGGCGACCCCTATTCCGGAAGAATCTGGGTTGTGCAGGATTTCACCACCAGCAAGGCTCTGCTTAAGTCAAAGGTCAACTCCCTGGAGCCCTGGTCAAGCACCCCGATTGCCGATGCACTTTCCGAAGCCCGGACTTACATCATGAACACCACCGGCTATGGGACCATAATTCTTATTACCGACGGGGAGGAAACCTGCGGCGGGGAGCCGGTTGACGTTGCAGACATGATTTACACCGAGAACGTCGGCCAGGTCCATGTCATTGGCTACCTCATCGGGGGGAATGCTGAAGAAACTGCCAAGAATATCGCAGAAGCGGGCGGCGGTGAATACTACAGCGTGGAGAATGCAGGCCAGCTTGAGGCTGCGCTTGTCCAGATTTCAGAAGAAGACATCGTATGCTGTCCGGCTGCCCTGCTTATTGTGCTTCCGCTGCTGGGGCTGTCTCTTGCAAGGAGAAACTAATTCTTTTCTTTATAGCCTTTCAGAAATGCCTGCCATTCCCCGTTGAATGTGCAGGCGTCCACCCTTGCCAGGGATTCCTCTCTTTCCTGGCTGGTGAGCTCCCTGGGCTTCCGGGTTACTACTGTGTGCTCAAAATCAATAAGCACAACTTCTTTTCCGGTCCATATTGCATTCCTGCCGGCAGCATCATTCAGCATAATTCCCCTCTCATGGCAGTTTCTTATTGTTCTTCCGTATAACTCCCATATTCTCTTGTCCCCCACAGTGTCCAGCCTCTTACCAGACACCCAGCTGAAAAGCGAGAATTCCATCTCATCCACCAGCAGGGTTCCCCTGGGCCCACACACCGCTATCCCCCTTCTCTGGATTTCCCTGGCCTTGTCCAGCGGGCTGGCCTCCCAGGGGTGGGTTCCTACTGCCACCAGGCTGTTTCCGTTTACAATGTCCCCGACTTCAGTCACCCGGCGGATGCCGCAGCCTTCCGAAAATGGAACAAGGTCGGACAATCCAATGCTGAAGGAATTCTGAAGGCTGTCTCCCAGAAGGGCCTCGGCACGGACATGAAAATATGGGTAATCAAAAAGGCCGGCAGAATAATTGGCCCGGACATATCTGGAAAAGGCCCGGGCAACATCAGGATTCAGCGGGACGTCGCTGCTGACGCCGGTTTCCAGCTGGGATGCAGGAGGCAGGTAATTTTTCAGGGAAGAAAAAACTTTTTCAATAACTTCCGGGTAATCCGGCATCGCATACCCATGCTTGTAGAGGGTTACCAAAATTGAGGAGGCAAGAATCTCTGACAGGTGAGGCTGGTGCATAAGCACCTTGGTGGGGAATGTCCGGTCAGAGCAAAGCTCCTTCATGCCGTCAAGGGCAAGGGTGGTTGCCTTGCCGGAGTCTTTCTCAAAACAAAGAAACAGGTCCCTGAGAATCAGGACATTCTGGGCATAGGTAAACCCGTCCATGCCAATGCCTTCGTTTTCATCCAGAAAGCTCCTGAACGGGACGCGGACATTGACTACCCCAAGGCCTCCGGCCCTTGCAGAGCAGTATCCCCGGTGCATCTCCCCGGCATCCATGGGGTGCTCCATCTTCTCATTTTCCAGGAAATGGCGCATGAATCTCTCTCCCCTCTGGAAGCTGGTTTCCTCTTTCCGGAACGGAAACGGCCTGAAAACATGGTTTATGGGTGGCCTGTTGCTTCTGGCCTTTGCCCAGAGAGTTTTAGACATAATGATACTATTAGCAGCAACTATTTATATTGTTTTACATTTTTTATAACACTTTATCTCTGGGCCAGGAGGCTCCCCGCACCGCCTACTGCAAAATTAAACAGTGCGCCTGCGATTATAACGCCGGAACCACAGAGGGCGGACAGTGCAATTCCCATATCTCCGGAGGCAGTGGCGCCGAATACAGCGGATGCAAGAACAGATGCGGCAGAAACAAAGCTGGTGCCGGCAACCGCCCCGCTTGCAAGCAGAAGGCTGATGAGAATCTCAAGAACCATCATAACAGTCCCAACAACCACAAACGCAAAGGCTGAGGTCATCCCTGCCCCTGCTGCATCCAGCCTGAATTTCTTTGTGGCCCTCATTCCCCCCCAGAAGTAGAGGGCAAAGAATATCGGGATTAGAAGAAGCGAATATCCCGTGCCCGCCAGGCCGAGCATTTCTGCTTCCGGCTCTTCCAGAAGGACAGGAACAAGATTGAGGATTATGGATGAGATTACCAGGGTTATGCCCAAAACGATTAGAAGGACTGAAGCCTTCAGCACGCTCTTAAAGTCCACAGCCATTTGGTCACCGCTGCCAGAATCTCATGCAAAGTTTATAAACCAAACCAGAGTAAGGAGGCCATGGGACTGAATTTTGAAAAATTTTTATTTTATGGCCTGCCGGTCTGGACGCTTCTGATACTATTTATACTCACACCGGGCTCATCCCCCTATGCAATTAACAGGGTCTTTGCCCTTGCATCCGTCGCTGTGGTGGGCATAACATTCATAATCGGCCCTCTTGGAAAATTTTCCAAAACCGCCAACAGATTGAAAGTCTACAGAAAGTACCTGGGGATTTCTGCATTCGTTCTCATGCTCGCACACGGGGCTCTTTCAGCAGTCTATATATTTGACATGGATTTTGTGTACATGTTTCTGGAGAATTCCAGGACACTCCAGTTCTATTCAGCCTTGTTTGCATTTCTGATATTCTTCCTTATGACCATAACTTCAACCCAGAAAGCAATAACCCTTCTTGGCCCCAGAAACTGGAAGATGCTCCAGACCAGCGGCTATGTGGCCATGGCCCTGGGAATGCTGCATTTTATGCTGGCAAATACCAATGGCGGCTTTTCGATAGGCAGAATCTACGCAATGCTGATTTTTGTTTTCGGGCTGGTGGCGGTGGCCTTCCGCGTTCTGGTGTTTCTCCTGGTGGCCTATGAGAAGCTCAGCAGGAAAAAATGAACTCAGGCGCCTTTTTGCTGTCCAGCCTGCAGAATCCAAACCTTTCAAACTGAACCATTGCGCCTTCATTAAGCTCAAGGCAGGAATCCTCGCAGAAACCGATAATCCTCTTGAGACTGTCCGGGTTGTATTCCCCGTTTCTCAGAAGGTCTCCCGGAACAAGGACCCTGCACTCTGCCCTGGAGTCGCTTACCCACTGAATTTTCTTTTCTGCAATGCCCTCTACCAGCTCTCCAGAAAGCTTCAGGGATTTGGCAGTAAGCCTGACATTGCAGAGGTCCTTGAGCCTGAAGGTATCCCCTTTTTTTAATTGGTCTGCATCGGTTTTTGAGATAAATATCTTTTTTGAAACCTTCAGCCTTCTTTTTCCCATGTCCTTCCTGGGGTGAAGCTTCAGCTCCAGCTCCTGCTCTTCCAGGCCGCCGACCTCAAGCTCAACCGGCTCGGCAACAAAGAAATAGTGGGGGGCTTCAGGGTCCAGAAGCTTCCGGTTGAAGGCAAGCAGGACCTCCCAGTCCGGCTCGCTTTCAGACCGGGACAGGCCGAAATAAAGGACAAACTGCTTTATGGCCTCGGGCTGGATTCCCCTTCTTCTCAGGCCGCTTAGGGTGGGCAGCCTGGGGTCGTCCCACCCCATCACTTTGCCCCCCTCAACCAAAGGCGTAATCAGCCTTTTGCTGACGGGGGCATTCTTGATTGCAAGCCTGGAAAACGGAATCATCACCGGCTTTTTCCAGCCCAGGGCATCGAAAAGGGCGTAGTAAAGCTCGTCCCTCAGCTCGTATTCCTTGGAGCGCATTGGATGGGTCATGCCTTCCAGGTGGTCCATCACCGCCACGGACAGGTCGTAGGATGGCCAGACCCGGTATTTGTCATCCTGCCTGTAATGCGGTGCTTCTATTATCCTGGCGAGCGCAGGGTCGCGCATCACGGTGTTCAGGGATTCCAAATCGCCTTTGTAGAGAAGCAGCGCCTCGCCCTGCCTGTACTCTCCGGATAGCATCCTGTTCCATTTCTCCATCTGCTTTTCCGGTGTAAGCAGCCTCTCCGGGAGGGGAACGGACGATGTGCGGGATTCGGACAGCTTCTCCCTGGGCTCGATGCTGACATACGCCTTTCCTTCCTGGATGAGCTTTTCCGCGGCCTTGTAAATCTCATCCATATGGTCGGAGGTATAGCTCTCATCAGCCCACTTGATTCCCAGCCACTCCAGCCCGTCCTTAATGGCCTCCACGTATTCACGGGACTCCTTCTCGGGGTTGGTGTCGTCAAAGCGGAGCAGCATTTTCCCTTCGTAAGCCCTTGCTGCCTCGTAATCCAGCCACGCGGCCTTGGCATGGCCAATGTGGGGATATCCGGATGGTTCCGGGGGAAACCTGGTAACCACATTTCCCTTTTCAGCATCAGGAAGGGTGATTGTCTTTTCCTCTTCTTTTTTCTTTGCATACTCAAACTCTTCCATTTCCCTGGCAATCTCTTCCCTGTCCAGACCGGAAACCCGTTCAATCTCGGTTTTTATTCTTGACATTGTGTCTTTCATATCCTTTTTGCATTCCGGGCATTCGGCAATCACCTTTCCCGCCACCGAGCCGGCATCAGCACTGCCAAAGTCATGGGCATTCTTCAGGACGTGCTTTCGTATAATGGAATCAAGATCAGGCATGGCAATAAGTTGGAAGATGGGTTTTAAGAAGCTTTTAGTGTTCACAGCGGGCACTCGTGGAAAAAGCTTGAAATCTTCTGCTGCCCGCTCCTTTTCCCCGGCACCGCAGACCATCCGTAGTTTCTAAGCCACTTCTTTCTTTCCCTGTAGTCAGGCAGAACCCGCTCCACCAGGCCCCAGAACCTGGAGCCGTGGCTCATGTACCTGGTGTGTGCCAGCTCATGGACAATCACATAGTCGAGGATTTCCAGGGGCATGAAAAGAAGCCTGATGTTCAGGGTGATGTTTCCCTTTTTGGAGCAGCTTCCCCATGTGGAGGTGTTGTCCCTGAGGGTGAGCCTTTTGATGTCGGTGTTGAAATGCCGGGTGTTGAAATGCCTGACCCTTTCCATGACTTCAGGCTTTGCCGCCTTTATTATCTGGCTGCACACCATCTGCGAAGCCTTTTTCTCTTTTTCAGGATGCTCAGCAACACGGATTTCAATCGTGCTGCCCCTGGTTTTGCCTCCGAACCTGCCGGACGGAATGAAAACAAGATTGTATTCTTGTCCTAAAATCGAAAGCATCTGACCATGTGAGAATTCCAGCTTTCTGCTGCCTTCCGGGGTCCATCTGCCCCTGGCAATCTCTTTTACTGTCCTCTTCACCAGGCTTGCCGCAGTCTTTTCCCTTTCTTTCCGGGGCCAGTGCCCGGGCATGGAAACCAGGATTGTCTCCCCCTTCAGGCGGGCATAGGCATTGCGGTTTCTGGTCATCACAGTTTCAATCCGGTAAAGCCTGCCGTTGATTTCAATTTCCTGCACATTCGGGATTTCAGGTAAAATCTTTAAATCATTTGAGTACAGAACCCCCTTAATGCGGGCGACCCTCAAAAAGCTCCTGTTACTGGACATGCTATATGCATTCATATCTGCAGCCCTTGCAGTGATGGTCCCCCTTTACCTGGTTGACCTGGGAATTGATATTGCGGCAATAGGGTTCATAATTGCCGGAATGCCCCTTGCAATAATGATATCCAGAATATTCTTTTCAAGTGCTGCTGACCAGATTGGAACCAAGTCGATAGAGATACTGGAATCCCTGGCTACTCTTTTTGCAATCGCAATATATGCATTGTCCCGATCAGCACAGGCGTTTGCCGTTGCCCAGTTTTCAGAGGGAGTAAGAGATGCCAGCTTCTGGGCAACTGCGCGGGTGGACGTTATCCATGCTGCGGGGAAGAGGCATATTGACCGGGCCTTTGCCTATCTTGTCGGTCTCAGGCAGCTGGCCGACGGCATCGGGAGGGTATCGGTGGGAGTAATACTGCTGTTCTTTTCCTTCAAAATGTCATTCGTGTTTCTGTTCTTTCTTTCCCTGGTCATGCTTGTTCTGATTCTTACCATAAATAAAAACCCCTTTCACAGGTTTCCAGTCAGCAGGCTGGTTGTGAAAAGGATATTCCACAGGCGCCCCCGGCATTTCTGGCACCATGCTTTTGGGGTAGCCCTCCACAAGGTAACCCCCTACGTGCTTCTTTTCTTTTTTCTTCCCCTGTACCTGTATACCCAACTGGGGTTTGACTACTATGCAACCGCATCGGTTCTCGCTGTTTTTTCCCTGATGATTGCAGTCTCCAACCTGCTTGCGGTCAGAATGAATCTCAGCATGCATGCCATCCTTTTTCTGCTCTTCCTGTCTGTCCCCGCGCTGATTCTTCTGCCCCTGATGGGCGATGAGGTCCTTCTCCCGGTCATCATGATATCGGTTGGTTCCGGAGCCGGCAACCTCCTCACCGAGAAGCTCATCTGCAGGGAGACAAGCGGAAAAAAGAACCCTTCCACTGAGATAAGTGTGCTATACTTCCCTGCGATGCTTATCCAATTCCTGATAATGGCAATAGGCGGTGTATTTGTATCTGTTTTCGGATTTGTCCCGGTCTTCTCATTCTTCGCTTTCGTAACGCTTTATTACATCCTGTATGCCCAGGAGGTTTTCAGGGACCCAAAAAAGCCTAAATAACTTGCAGTATTATCTTCCTTATGTATTACGAAGAGAAAGTCAGCGGCGGAAAGCTGGTCTGCTTTTCAGTGGAAACCGCCGGAGGGGCTGTGAAAAAGGTCAGGATTACCGGTGATTTTTTCCTGCACCCGGAGGATACCATCGTGCGCATCGAAGAAGCCCTGGCCGGGCTGGCAGTAGATGCGGGTGAAGATGAGGCGGAGCGCAGGATAATGCGGGCAGTGGGGAATTCCGAGCTGATAGGGGCAACTCCCGGGGATTTTGCCAGGATTTTCAAAAGGGCGGTGAGCTGATGAAATGGAGGGTTATTCCTTTTGCTGAATACAGTGCCTTTCGCAACATGGCAGTTGATGAGGCAGTAAGCGAGTCTGTCCGGAACGGCGGCCCCCCGACCATCAGGTTTTACGGGTGGAATCCCAGCGCGGTTTCGGTCGGATATTTCCAGAGCATGGAAAAAGAGGTCAATGTCCGGAACTGCCGGGAATCAGGAGTAGACATGGTGAGAAGGAGAACCGGGGGGGGTGCAGTATACCATGACAACAAAGGGGAGATTACCTACAGCGTTATCGGGAAGCTGGAGCTTTTTCCCAGGGACATAATAGCATCCTACCGGCTGATTTGCGGCTGGATTTGCGATTCCCTGAACCTGCTGGGAATACGGTCTGAGTTCAAGCCGATAAATGACATTGTGGTTAACGGAAGAAAAATTTCAGGGAACGCACAGACCCGGAGGGAGGGGGCCCTCCTCCAGCATGGCACCATAATATACGATGTTGATGTGGGGAGGATGTTTTCCCTGCTGAACGTGCCGGATGAGAAAATAAAGGACAAGATGATTGCCACTGTCAGGGAGAGGGTAACCTCGGTCCGGCAGCAGAAGAACGTGGTGAAGGAGCATGCCTACTGGGCTCTGATGAAAGGGTTCACAACCGGAAAGGAGCACTTCACCGGCCCGCTGACGGAGGAAGAGGAGGCAAGGGCAGAAACGATTGAAGAAGAGCGGTACCGGAAGAAAAGCTGGAACCATATGCGCTAGAGGGGGATTTGGATTAACCGGGATTTTCTAATCGTAGCTGTTGTTCTCCTGGCCTTCTTTGCCTTTGCAGCATCAGAGATTAACCATTTGGAGGAAGGGAAAAAACCAAAGGATATGGAGGAATTTGCAATTTGCCTCTCTGGCAGGGGGGCAAGGATGTATGGTGCATCATGGTGCAGCCACTGCAAAGACCAGAAGGAAATGTTCGGAGACAGCTGGAAGCATATTGACTACATTGAGTGCTCGGGAGCGAATGCTTGCAGGAAGGCAGGGATAAGGGGATACCCCACCTGGGAAATAGATGGAAACCGATACCCCGGGGCAGCCTCTTTTGAGCAGCTGAGCTCGTACAGCGGCTGCGGGCTGGGATGAGTCCATGCTCTGGGCTTTCCTTGTGGTTTTCGGGGCAGTGATGAACGCCACATATTATGCATTCATTAAAAACATGGTCAGGGGCGTTGACCCCTGCGTGCTGGCCGGAGGGGTTTTCCTCAGCGCCTCCGCGGTGCTTTTTGCTGCCTCGGCCATAAACGGGTTTCCCGAGCTGGGAGAGGATTTTCTTATTTCAGTCTTTGCAACTGGCTCACTCAACATAATTGCAACCTTGCTGTACTTCCGGGTGCTTAAGACAACCGACCTGTCCCTGGCAGTTCCCATGGTGTCTTTCACCCCCGCATTCCTGGTCCTGACTTCATTCATTATACTGGGCGAATTCCCCTCGGTTTCCGGAATATTCGGCATACTGCTCATAGTCGCCGGAGGCTACCTGCTCAATGCCGGAGAAAGGAACTCCGGGGATGCTAAAGGCCCACTTTCCGGAATGCCGAACAACCGCGGAGTGGTAACAATGCTGGCGGTGGCCTTTCTTTACAGCATCTCCTCAAATTTCGACAAGCTTGCTGTCCTAAACTCAGACCCTCTGTTCGGCTCATTTGCAATATACCTGGTGATTGGCGGAAGCTTTCTCTGCGCTTCTTTTGCAGGAAATCCGGAAAGCGGCAGAATATACCGCAGGCACCTGAAAAAGCTCATGCTGGGAGGGGCAATAATCTCCCTGGTTGCAATGCCTGTAAACACCGCCCTCACCATGCAGATTGTGCCCTATGTCATTTCCCTGAAAAGGATGAGCATTATATTCAGCGTGTTCTATGGAGGCCTGCTTTTCAGGGAGAAACATATGTGGAAGAGAACGGCCGGGGCATTGATAATGGTGGCAGGCGCGGTGCTGATAGTCCTGTTCTAAAGATGCTTTTCGAACCACTTCAGGCAAAGGTTCACCATCTCATCTTCATGTTCTGAATCAGAGAACATGTGGTCCGCACCCTCCACTATTTTCAGGTCCTTGGGCTCATTTGCATTCTCGTATATTCCTTTTGCGTTCTCAATGGAAACCAGATTGTCCTCACCGGCATGAATAACCCGCACCGGTGCATTCACACCCCTTATCAGGCTGGTGCTGTCATATTTGGAAAGGTCTTTGTAGAAGCCGTAACTGATTTTGATTTCGCCCCTTTTCCATGAAGGGAAGGTTATGTATCCCTGCTTTTTCCACTGCTCTGCCTTTTTCCTGAAAAGGGTGTCCCATTCCAGCCTGGCCAGCGCGGCAACAGAGACAAGCGCCTTTACCCTGGCATCATTTGCAGCAGTTGCAATTGCAGTAGTGCCGCCGAGAGAATGGCCCATGAGACCGATTCTCTCCACCCCTTTGGACTCAAGAAAATCCATGGCCGCAAGCGTATCCCTGACCTGGTGGGTGAGTTTCATGTCCTCGCAGCTTCCCTCGGACTGGCCAATGCAGTCACTGTAATCAAACCTGAGTGCAACCATGCCGTTTCCGGCAAGGGATTTTGCAAGCTTGTAGTAATGCCGGATTTCCTTGAATCCCGTGAAGTGGCTGCAGATTACTGTCCCTTTTTTGCCTTCGCCGTCAAGGATTCCTGAAAGCTGCATGTCCCGGTCGTTGGGGAAGGTGACATGCACAGAACCACCTAGCTTATGAGTTCAAGCTTTCTCCCTACCGACCCAATTTTTTCAATGGCAAAGTCAAGCTCCTCGGGGGAATGCTCCGCAGTAATCATTGTCCTGATCCTGGCCCTGTCTTTGGCTACCATCGGATAGACAATAGGAAGGGCATAGACGCCTTCTTCAAACAGCATCTGGCTCATGCTTCTGGCCTTGCCTGAATCATATGTCATCACCGGAGTAATTGGAGTCTCGCTTTCGCCGGTATCAAAGCCCAGCTCCCTGAGCCTTCTCTTGTAGTAGTCTGTATTTTCCCAGAGCCTCTTCACAAGCTCGTCACCCTTTATCAGAAGCTCAAGAGCCGCGGTGGAAGCCGCCACCGTGGCGGGCCCATGAGAGCCGGTAAGAAGCCAGGTCCTTGACTTGTTCAGCAGATAATCAATCGCAGTTCTTGAGCTTGAGATATGGCCCCCCATAGTGCCAAAGGCTTTGGAGAATGTTCCCATGTCAAAGTCCACCCGGCCTTCAAGTTTGAAATGGTTTACAATGCCCTTTCCGTGTTCCCCCAGCACACCATCGCCGTGGGCATCATCAACATAGGTTACCGCACCGTGCTGCTCCGCCAGCTCCACTATCCTGTCCAGGGGGGCAATGTCCCCGTCCATGGAGAATACGCCGTCCGTAATAATCAGGATGCGTCCGGGATTCTTTTCCTTTGCCTCCTTGAGCCTTGCCTCAAGCTCTTCCATGTTCTTGTGCCTGTAGATATAGCGGTCTGCCTTGGTAAGCCTTACACCGTCAATAATTGAACCGTGGTTCAATTCATCTGAAATTACTGCATCTCCCGGCCTGAGCAGTGCCGGGATTGCACCGCTGTTTGCAGTAAAGCCGGTATTGTAATACAGGGATGCCTCCGCATCCTTGAATCTGGCGATGGTTTCCTCCAGTTTCACATGAAGGTCCATGGTTCCGGCAATGGGCCGGACCGACCCGCTTCCGGCCCCATATTCTTCCACTGCCTTTATAGCCGCTTCTTTCAAAGCGGGATGATTGGCCAGGCCCAGATAATTGTTGGAGCACAGCATCACCATTTTTTTGCCCTCTATCACCGGCTTTGCGCAGGAAGGGCTGTTCAGTGTTTTAGGATTCCAGAGAAGATTCTGGTCTTTCAGCTTTTCCAGCTCCTGGTTGAGTTCGGCCACAAGTTGCTGATTCATAATCACCACTTCTTGCTTGTTGGTCTGAAGTATTTATAAAAAACTCTTTTGTATCCGTAATTCGACCATCAGCGAAAACGGATGGGGGTCTGGATTTTGCTTTAAAACCTTTTGTCTGATTATGGTGAATCATCCGGTGCATTGAAATGGAAAATATGCTTTCAGTTTGGAAGACCAAACCAAAAGAGGGCCTGGAAATCAAGGGGGCCCCTGTTCCGAATATAAGCGATGATGAAGTACTTGTTAAAGTCCGGGCCGCATCAATCTGCGGCACCGACCTTCATATATACAAATGGGGCCCCTGGGCACAGGAAAGAATTTCAGGCAACCTTCCATACATTTTCGGCCACGAGGTTTCGGGAGAGATTGTTGATGCCGGAAAAAATGTGAAAGGCGTGTCCTTAGGGGACCATGTATCCGCAGAAACCCACATATCCTGCGGCTACTGCCCCCAGTGCAGAACCTGCAGGGAGCACATCTGCGACAATGTTAAAATTTTGGGGGTGGATACCAACGGCGCGTTTGCCGAGTATATCGCCATCCCCTACAGGAATGCATGGGTGAATGACAAGGGCATCCCCCACTGGGTGGCCTGCGCACAGGAGCCCCTCGGCAATGCCGTGCATACTGTTTTCGACGGCGAGGTTGCCGGAAAGACAGTGAGCATTTTCGGCATGGGGCCTATCGGCGTGTGTGCAGCCGGCCTCTGCAAGCTCGCCGGTGCAGACAAAGTCATTGCAGTGGACATGAATGAAGAAAGATTGAAATTCGCAAAGGATTTCGGAGCCGACCTGGCCATAAACAGCGGTGAGGAAGGAGTTGATGCAAAAAAGGAGATAATGGATGCCACGAACGGCCTGGGTGCGGACGTGTTTTTGGAAATGGCCGGGGCTTCCGGTGCCCTTCGCCAGGGCCTGGAGACCCTTCGTCCGGGCGGAAGGGCCTCAATCCTGGGAATCTTTCCAAAGCCTGTTGAAATCGACGTGACAAACGATATCGTTTTCAGGGGAATATCAATCAACGGAATAAACGGCAGGAAGATGTTTGACACCTGGTACAAGGCAAAGTCTTTTCTTCCGAAGATTGGGCTGGAGAGGCTGGTAACCCACCGGTTCAGGCTTTCTGAAATAGAAAAAGGGTTTGGCGTGCTTCTGAAAAAAGAGGGCATGAAAGTGGTCCTTGAGCCGTAATAATATCCATATTTAAACATTTTCTTACAACTTTTCGCTTATATGGGCGACAGGTGCAAAACCAAAGACAGCACTGCAGAAAAGGCAGGGTCCGGAGCAAAAGGCCGATTGGAAAAGCGGAGAAGAGATTTCCAAAGATTCAACGCGCTTTCCGAGGGGCCGTTTGGCCCTGATGTCAGCGTTGACCCGGAATCCCTCTCCAGCCTGCTACGGGCTGCCACAGTGGGGGAGCTGTGCGTCGGCCTTGCCCATGACTTCAAAAACCTGCTTTCTGTTGTT
>WJIU01000006.1 GCA_014730115.1 Microcaldota archaeon | reverse complement strand
GAAGAAAGGGCTGGAAGGGTATCCGCTTGGGGCAACCAAGCTTTACGTGGCGGGCATAATCCTGTCTTTCTTCGCAGTAGGTGTGCTTGTTCTCCTTTACATGGTGTACAAGACCCAGGAGCTCCTTAATGCCCTGGAATAACCCTTTTATTTCTCTTTCTCCTTATTTTCTTTATGCCCTCGTAGTCTAGCCTGGATAGGACACAACCCTCCGGTCCCCGCTTTTGGAAAAAGCGGGACCAAAACTGCATGTTGTTTTTTGAAAAGTTTTGGTTTTAGGAAGGTGCCAAATAGCAAGAAGGTTTTGGGCCGCCTTTTCCTAAAAGGCGGAAAGGTTGGTGCACGGGTTCGAATCCCGTCGGGGGCGTCGAACTCTGGTGGCATCACTGCCTCCATTATCCGTCCTCATCCAGGTTGTCGAAAACCCTGCCAAGCAGCTTTCTTCTCCATAATGCAAAATAAGGGCCGCTGCCCTTCTCGCCCCTGTAGGGCCCGGCAGGCACAGTCACGGGCAGATGGTGCTCGGGGAAGTAGATGATTTCCCTCTCAAGCCTCAGACCCGGCTTGGGTATGCGATAAAGGTGCTGGTTACAAGGTAGCTGTCTCCCGGTTCAATCCAGGAAAGTTTGCCTGATGTGCATAGGTGGTCTATTGCCGGGGGGGTCTGCAAGCCTGAGGCTGGTCCCGTACACGCTGTTGAACAGCTGGGGCTTTCCCGGGGGGGCAAACCCCTTCTGAAAAAGCAGGCTTACGTGCCTGGTCTTCCCGTTAAGCCTGAATGAAGTCGTCTTCATCTCAATGCTTACGGCAGAATCCCTTCTGGTTCTCATTATATCGCCACCTTTTATCATTCATTACTACTATATAAGAATTTGTTGTGGTTTTTCCGCAACAATATTGATACTAACGCGAGAAGAAGATGCCATGAAAGAGGAAAAGGTGCTGCAGGAAATTGGGCTGGAGGAAAGGGAGGCAAAGGCATAAATGGCACTGCTGGGTCTTGGCTCGGCCACTGCATCAAAGCTTTCTGAAAGAAGCGGCATAGACAGGACAACCACATACGACGTCCTCTCCCGGCTGATGGAAGGGGGCCTCGTAAGCTACGTGATAAAGAACAACGTGAAATATTTCAGGGCAGCTCCGCCCGAAAACATACTGGCAGACCCCGGGGACAAGGAAAAAAAGGTCAGGGGAATCCTGCCCCGCCTGACTGAACTCACGAAAATGGATAAAGAAGAAACAAAGGTGGAGGTCTACAAGGGGAAGGGAGGCATCAGGACGCTTTACAAGATGATTCTGAGGGACGGCAGGGACTATTTCTGGATGGGTGGCGGCTCGGAGGCATGCACGATGTTTCCGGCGGAAACGGAAACGTTCGTCAGAAAGGCTCATGCGAAGAACATGAAGGGCAGGCTGCTATTCAGGGAGGGCAAGGAATTTTTCACGGGAGAAAGCGAAAGGTACAGGCTCATCGCCAAGGATTTCATTTCATCGGTGACGACCACGGTCTGGGAGACAGAACAGGGGTTTTTGTCTGGGGCGGGCCGTTTTTCGCGATTGTGATAGAAAACAGGGAGGTCGCGCAGAGCAACAGGAGCACCTTCGAGTTCCTTTGGAGGCTTGCGAAAGAGCCCCGCTCTTCGCACATCAGGAGGACTGTGCTAAAATAGTCAGGCCGGCCGTACCTCCTTGCCTTTCAGGTACTCGTAAGCGGAATAGGCGGCGTGCACTCCTTCGGATGCCCCTGTAATCGCCTGCTTGAATCCGGTGTTGGAAACATCGCCGGCCGCATAAGCGCCCTCCACATTGGTTTCAGAGGCGCGGTTGATTATTATGTACCCCTTTTCATCGGTTTCAACCCCTATGCCCTTTGCAAGCTCAGAATTGGGTATATGGCCGATTTCAACAAAAAGGCCGTCCAGCTCCAGCTCCTTGCTCCCGTTGTATTCCCGGTCAAGGACTGCGTGCGTCATGCTTCTTTCCCCGCCTTTTATTTCGGTGACATTGGCGTTGCTGATGACCTCGATTTTATCCTCTTCTATCTTGTTTTTCACGCGGGTCATGTTCACCGGCTCGGGATGTATTTCCTCCCTTCTGTAGATGATGTAGACCTTTTTGGCCCACTGGGTGAGCAGGACTGCCTCCTTCGCGGCGCTGTCCGAGCCTCCGACCACTCCGACAACCTTGTCCTTGTATGCATAGCCGTCGCAGAGTGCACAGTAATGGACACCATTGCCGGAATATTTTTCTTCCCCTTCTACCTTGAGCTTTCTCCACTCCGTCCCGGTTGCAAAGAGCAGGGTCCTGCCTTCAAACTCCTTACCGCCTTCTGTTTTCAGCCTGAAGCCTTCGCCGGCCTTTTCAGCTTCCACCACCTTGTCATCCAATGCCTTTACACTGCCATACTCAAGGGCATGCTCCTCTATGTTCTTGGCAAGGGTGGTGCCGTCGGTCTGCTTTATGCCGGGCCAGTTGGCGATGTCATTGGTCGTGATGATTGTCCCCCCTCTCACCGCTGCAATGACAAGCATCTTCATTTTCAGCCTCCCCGCATACATGGCAGCAGAAAACCCGCTCACTCCTCCCCCTATAATTAACAGGTCGTATGATTCCGGCATAATGATTACCCTTGAGAGAATAGACAGCAAAGATACTAAATATTTGAGTGTGGTCCCGAGGGTGCCACAGAGTAAATTTATATGTATTTCCCTTTAAAGAAAAGACAAGACTAGTTATAAGTCTGTTAAATCTTTTTCAGAGGTATTTATATGGCAAGAAAAGAAGTGGTAGTTGGGGAAGTCCAGAAGCTGATGGACAGCAGGGACAACGTCAGAAACGTTGCTATTGTAGCGCATGTTGACCACGGAAAGACAACACTGACCGACAGTCTGGTAGCCAGGGCGGGCCTTATCAACAAGGAGCTTGCAGGCGCCCAGAGGTGGACAGACTTTGACGAGCAGGAGCAGCAGAGGGGCATCACCATCAAGTCCGCCAACATATCCCTGGGATTCAACTATGGCGGAACGGACTTTCTCATCAACCTTATCGACACTCCCGGCCACGTTGATTTTGGTTTTCATGTGGTCAGGGCAATGAGGGCAGTCGACGGAGTCTGCCTGGTAGTTGATGCAGTCGAAGGCGTAATGCCCCAGACCGAGACCAACCTCAGGCAGGCGCTCAAGGAAAGGGCAAAGCCGGTGCTGTTCATAAACAAAATCGACCGGCTCATCAACGAGCTCAAGCTGGACTCAACGGCGATGCAGGAAAAGTTCCTGAAGATTATCACCCAGGTAAACAAGATTATCGAGGCAAATGCCCCTGCGGACAAAAAGGATGACTGGACTATCGGTGTGGAAAAGGGAAACGTTGCATTTGGAACCGCCTACAATAAATGGGCAATCTCAATCACCTCCATGAAGAAATTCAACATCACCTTCACAGACATCTATGAAAAATGCAGGGCCGAGGACCACAAGTACCTGGTGGAAAAGAGCCCCCTGGATGAAGTGCTTCTTGAGATGATAATCAAGCACCTCCCCAGCCCTTCGTTTGCCCAGGACTACAGGATTCCGGTGCTGTGGAAGGAGGGCGACTCTGAATCTGAAATCGGAAAGCAGATGAGGGCGTGCGACCCCAGTGCAAAGCCGGTGGGGGTATGTTTTGGCGTTGTCCACGACGAGCACGCGGGAGAGGTTGCGGTAGTAAGGGTATTCTCCGGCACCATCAGCAAGGGAAGCGAACTCTATGTTGCATCCAAAAAGCACTATGCCAAGACCCAGCAGGTCGGGGTTTACATGGGTCCGGACCGGGTTGCGGCAGAAAGGGTTTCCGCAGGGAACATCGGGGCTGTTGTGGGCATGAAGGACGTATATGTAGGAGAGACAATCTCCTCCGACCCCATTGCACCGTTTGAGCTCATCAAGCACTATTCGGAACCGGTCATTACAAAATCAATTGAGGTCAAGGAGCAGAAGGACCTTCCCAAGCTTATTGAAGCGCTGAGGGGCATATCCAAGGAAGACCCCACGATAAGAGTGGAGCTGAATCAGGACACCGGCGAGCATCTTGTCAGCGGAAACGGGGAGCTCCACCTTGAAATCATAGAGTACAAAATCAAGAACGAGAAGAAAATCCCCATCCTGACCTCTCCGCCCATCGTGCTCTACAGGGAGACACTTTTCGGCAGGGCAGGGCCTCTTGAAGGCAAATCACCCAACAAGCACAACCGGCTGAAATTTACCATCGAGCCGCTTGAGCCCGAAATCCTGGAGGTGCTGGAAAAAGGCGAAATCAAGGAAGGAAGGCCCAAGGGAAGGGAAGTCTGGGAAAAGCTGGTTGAGCTCGGCATGGACAGGGACGAGGCAAGAAACATCTATGACATTCACAACGGAAACATCCTTATCAACGCAACCAAGGGCATCCAGTACCTCAACGAAGTGGAGGAGCTCATCGTGCAGGGATTCGAGGAGGCTACAGACCAGGGGCCACTTGCAAAGGAGAAAGTCACCGGAATCAAGGTAAAGCTTGTCGATGCCACCCTGCACGAGGACAACGTGCACCGTGGTCCGGCCCAGATGCTTCCTACGGTCAAAAGGCCGATTTATGCGGCAATGCTCAGGGCCGGCATAACCCTGCTGGAGCCAAAGCAGAAGGTGCTTATCAACACCCTGCAGGAATACTCCGGAGACGTAATCACCCTCACCAATGGAAGAAGGGGAACCTTGGAAGGGATGGAGCAGGAAGGGGAAAATGCAGCCATAACCACCACCCTGCCGGTTGCCGAAATGTTCGGATTCTCCAATGATTTGAGGGGAGCGACGCAGGGGCGGGCCATCTGGTACCAGGAATATGCGGGCTACCACCCGGTGCCCAGGGACCTGGTGCCCAAGATAGTCAGGCAGATAAGGGAAAGAAAGGGAGAAAACCCCGAGCCCCCAACACCGGAATTCTTCCTTGAGCTCTGATTTATTTATTGAAAAGCAGGCCCTGCAGGCGCGGGGCATATCTTATTTTCCTGAAGCCGGCGGAGCGAAGCCTTTTCTCAATCTCCTGGTGTATTTTCCTCCCTTTTTTCCTCCCAACGCTTCCAGTGTAATGGAATATGTTCGCGCCATTTTTGCACACCCGGTAAAGCTCTTTGTAGAATTCCAGCGAGTATAGTTCCGGGGCGTGTGAGAACCTCGGCGGGTCGTGTATAACATATGAAAATAACTCTGAGTCAAAATCTTTTATCAAATCCGATATATCCCCCCGGACAGGGAGGATATTGCCTGTTTTATCCCACAAGGGCTCGCTGAAAGGATTCCATTTGGCCAGGGTGAAAACAGCATCGGAAATCTCAACTGCCATAACGAGCTTTGCCCCTCGCTTTTTTGATGCCTCAATGGCCGTGTATCCAAGGCCCATGCAGGTATCAAGCACAACTGCATCCTTTTTTGACCCGATTTTGAGCTGCCTGGAAACTTCTTTTGCATAATCAAGAGGCGTTCTGAAATCCTTCACCAACTGCATTCTGAGGCCGTCAATCTCAAGAATAGGCACTCCCCTGTAAGGCCGCAGCTTGTAGTAGTGCCTGTCAAACAGGTCCAGCCTGAGCGTGACCCCCTCCTTTTCCGCATAGATGAAATTATCGTCAGTAGTATATGTTATTGAGCCGTCCCTGCTGGTGCACAGCTGTTTTTTTGATGTCATTCTAGTCACATATAAGTTACAGTGCGGATTTAAAAAGTTATGGTAGAATAATAAATATTGTGATAATAATGCATGGAAGCTCAGGAGAGGAAGAGAAACAAAGCGACCCGTACACCATCGACCCCAAGGTTGTCATCCCCACCAGGGCAAAACTGCTGACTTCAGTTGATGACATCGTAAGATTTGATGGGGAGAGCCATAAGATTACCAAGGGAATGCCCATAAGGACCGGCAGCATACTGAAGGTTCCGAGCGTGCAATACCACAACTGGGGGATTGGTGTTACAGAGGAAAACAGGGAGGAGCTGGCCGAAAAGGCGGATTTTTACAGAAAAAAGGATTATCTTGAGCGGGAAAGAGACCCCGAAATATCTGTTATAGAGAAAACACCGCTGAGCAGCGGGGTAAGAAGCAGCATGAGGCGTACCCTGGTCCATCTTGCAAAGGAATACATGAAGGCAAATGACGACAGCGAACGTGAATTCAGGATTCTGGACCTGGCCACCGGGGGCGGTGAAACAGTCTCGGCGCTTGCAACCACGCTCTGGACCGACCCGGGGATGAAAGAGCTGCTTGAAAGAACGTCTTTTTACCTTGTCGACTATTCCGGCTCCAAACTGGAGAGGGCAAGAAAGAACCTTGAGCAGTACCACCCGGCCAGGGTAGACCCCAATATGAAAAAGGACGAGGATTTCCTGGAAACGACCGGATTAAAGTTTGACATTGTCTTTTCCCTCTGCCATCTCCACAAAAAGCCGTTCCTGGATGGCCTGCTGAAAAAGATAAACGGGGTAATGGAAAGGAATGGCGTCTTCCTTAGCGGGGACTGGCATTCCACTTTATGCAATACTCCTGAGCACACATACAACCTGCTTCAGAGAATGGGTCTGGACTCCAGAAGGCTGAACATGTTCAGGGAGCTGTTTTATGACTTTCTGAACCTGGGCTCCACCCCGGGCACAACCCGGGAAGAGGTGCAGGGAAGGGCCGACCACCAGGACTACTGGGTAGGTGTGCACCAGAGAATTTTCAGTTCTCTCGGGGAGGTTGAAAAAGCAAGGCATTACATCCTAGGGAGCTTTGACACCACCCGGGACAGGGTTGATTCAATGGAGCAGCATGGCCTGGTTGTAGACCCGGCAAAGATAAGAAAGGCGTTCCCAAAGGCAAGCTTCCCGCCTACGCCAGTAAAGATGATGCACAAGACAGACCGGGCTTCGGTAATAATGGCCGCCAAGATGAAGAGGAGGCGGTGAGGCAATGGAAGCTTCAGGTTCACTTGTGAGTGCGGTTGAAAGTCTCTCCAAGGCAATGCCGGTCAGCTCGGTTTTGATGCTTGATATGCTTGCCCGCACTGTTGATGAAATCTGCGAGGGCATTCACCACCCCATTGGAAGTATTTTCAGAATTCCTTCCCAGTATCTGTCCAACTGGGGCATATCCATCACCGATGAGAACAGGAAGCAGATTGAAAAATGGTCCATTGAAAGCTACCAGACGGAATGGGAAATCAGCACCGAGGCCACTTATGATGCAATAATAGAAGCAACCAGGTATGCAGGCTTTGAGAAGGGCAATCCTGAGCTTAATGACGCCACCGGCAAGATGTCTGTGGAAATACTGCGGAAAATGGCTGAAGCGGACAAGACCCGTGAATTCAGGCTTGGGGACATAGGAGCAGGAAGGGGTGAAACCACTGCGGCACTCTTCGACTATATGCTTCTTAACAACCTGGTCTGGCTGGCTGAAAGATGCAGGTTCAGGCTTGTTGAGCCTTCCTTTGAAGCTTTGATTTCAGCCAATGAGCGCCTGAAAACCCATGGTATCAATGAGCAGCACCGAATTGAGTTTGTGCCCATTGCCAACACCACCCATGAATTCCTTGAAGAGATGCAGGAAGGTAATTTTGATTTGGTATACTCCAGTGCAGTTTTCCACCACATGACATTCCCCTCTTATCTGGATACACTGCACAAAGGCCTGGGAGAGGACGGGGTGCTGGTAGTGGGAGACTGGTACACTTCCCTTTGGAAGCATCCCGCATTGGTGTCCGAAGTTCTGCAGAAGCTTGGCATCACCGATAAAAAGCTCGCCCTTTTCCACCAGCTCTTTGACATAAAGGTCGGGGACATGGATGAGCTGAAAAAAGGAATGGGCAGCATGGAGTGTGTAACCAACGAGCTGATGGTGGATTACGTTGTAAAAATCGGCCACTCTTTTGTAAAGCGCGACGTCAATTACGATGAAAGGCTCTTCTTTCTTGAGGGGCACGAGGCCTTCGGAGACCGGATAGGCAAGATGAAAAACGCCGGATTTACCACTGAACTGGATGAGCTTAGGGACAAGCACCAGGGATTTGTGAACATGGCCTCAAACCGGAATGTGCTTGAGCCCCAGAACCAGGCTGCGATAGTGTTCTCATGCGCCAAGGCCGGAAAAAAGCCGAAGAAAAACATGGTTTCCTAGAACTCGATTGTATCCTGGCCCATGAAGTCCCGGAGCGGCTTCGGAACAACCACTGTTTTTTTGTCCTCCTGGAAATTTTCCAGGATTGCAATCAGGGTTCTTCCCACTGCAAGCCCGCTTCCGTTCAGGGTGTGCACATATTCCAGCGAGTCCCCGCTTCTGAATTTTATGTTTGCCCTTCTTGACTGGAAGTCAGTGCAGTTGGAGCAGGACGAGATTTCCCGGTAGCGGTCCTGGGAAGGGAGCCAGACTTCCACGTCGTAGGTCTTGGCCGCGGAAAATCCAAGGTCGCCGGTGCAGAGCTCCACTACACGGTAGGGCAGCTCCAGCAGCTCCAGGATGCGCTCCGCATCCCTGGTAAGGCTCTCCAGCTCCTGGAAACTGGTATTGGGATGGCATATCTTTACAAGCTCCACCTTGTCAAACTGATGCTGCCTGATAAGGCCCCTGATGTCCTTTCCGTATTCCCCGGCCTCCTTCCTGAAGCACGGAGTGAATGCGGCAAGCTTAACCGGAAAATCCCTTTCATCCAGAACCTCCTCTGAATACAGGTTGGTGAGCGGTACCTCTGCGGTGGGAATCAGCCATAAATCATCATCGCACCGGTAAAGGTCGTCAGAGAATTTGGGCAGCTGCCCGGTGCCGGTCATTGTTCTGGTATTGACAATATAAGGAGGGGCTATTTCCCTGTATCCCCTTGACAACTGCACCGAAAGCATGAAGTTTACAAGGGCCCTTTCCAGCTTCGCAACATCATCAGCCATCACTGAAAAACGGTGGCAGGCCAGCTTTACGCCCCTTTCAAAATCAATCTTGTTTGATTCCTTGGCAAGCCTGTAATGGGAAAGTACATCCCCTGAGCCCTTTTCAGGATTTCCCCGTTTTTTAACTTCCCTGTTGTCATCCTCGGTTTCGCCTTCAGGAACTGACTCATGTGGGATGTTGGGGAGGTGCAGCAGCATTTCCCTTATCTTTTCTTTGAGGGTATCTGTCTCTATTGATATGTCCTTTATCCTGTCCCCGATTTCGCCGGAGCGCCTTATCTCTTCCTCTGTATCTTCCCCTGCCTTTTTCTTTTTGTTAATCTCAGCGCCCAGCCTGTTTCTTTCTGCCCTCAGCTCCTCCTCCTCTTTTTTTATCTTGCGCCACTCGGAGTCAAATTCCGCAATCTTGTTAAGGGTGACCTGCAGTTCCTCCTGGGCATGCCTTTTTTTCAGTGAGTCCTCTACCAAAGGCTGGTTTTCCCTGATCAGACGAATATCTATCATGGAGCTGATTTCGTCGGAAATCTTTAAATTGATTGGGAATTACTGGGCGTTTTTGGCATTGCCGGAACTCAGGGAATCTCCTATCCTGACCAGTGCCCTGGAGATTACTGCCCGGATTTCATCATTTTCCCTTTCCAGGGCGCTGGCAAGCGCCTTGGTTGCCCGGGGGTCGGCAATATTGCCAAGTGCCTGTGCGGAATTTTTCCTTACTCCGGAAACCGGATCTTCAAGAAGCCTGATTAGTTTGGGTACTGCAGCCGGGTCGCAGATTTCCCCAAGCACCTTTGCCGCTGCTGCCCTTGTCCTGGGATTCCCGCTGTCCAGGGCCTGGAGCAGAGGCTGAACTGCTGCGCTTCCGATGCCGGCCAGGTCCTTGACTGCCTGGGAGCGGACCGAAAAGTCCTTGGAGCCAAGATTTTCTGTGAGAAGTGCAATGTCCCGGATTTTTGCGAGTGCCTCTGCTGCCGCTGTCCTTACTTCCGTGTCTTTGTCTTTCATGGCATTTTTCAGGGCAGGGATTGCCCTGGTCCTGCGGAGCTCGCCCAGGGCCATTGCCGCGCCGGCCCTTTTTTCTGCAGTTTCACCTTTGGAAAGCATGGAAAGAAGCCTGCCGAACTGCTCTTCAGTAATCTTCATTTTTTTCAGTGCCAGAGACGCCTTTTGCCTGACCCTCCAGTCATAGTCCTCCAGGGACTGCATCAGCTCCGGAACCGCGGAAGAATCGCCTATCTTGCCCAGCGCTTCAAGCGCGCTGATTCGCACTTCCGCATTCTCATCGTCCAGCGCCGCCACCAGGGGCCTGACCGCCCTTTCATCCCCCAGCTCGCCCAGGGCCATTGCCGCGCCTTCCCTTGCTTCAGGGGGATTTGGTTTTTCCAGCATCAGGGCAATCTCAAGATACACAAACGGGTTTACGCCGGTCTCACCCAGCTTCCTGGCTGCGGCTGCCCTTATCTTATTTTCCGAATCCCCCAGGCTGGAAAGAAGTGCCGGGATGGTCTCGGTGCAGAACCTGAGGGCGTTTTTTGCAGAATTCCTGACATAGCCGTCAGGGTCATTCTCCGAGACCCCGGCAAGAGCCTTCCGGGCATCCTCTCCCCCGATTGTCCCGAGTACCATCGAGGCATTTGCCCTGGCCAGCTTTTTCCTGCTCTGCAGTGCATCCAGGAGATAAGGCACTGCCGGCTGGCCGATATTGCTGAGGGCCCTGGACGCAGTATATGAAACATGATATTCCCGGCTTCCAAGCAGGCTTACCAGGGGCTTGATTGCCCTCTTGTCCTTTATCTTTCCGAGCGCATTCGCAGCCCCTGCTGCAACCAGCGGTTCGCTGCTGCCCAGCGCATCGCAGAGTGCGGGAACCGCAGCCCTGCCCGCCTCAGCCAGCGAGGATACGAGACTGGAGCGGACATCGGGGGTGCGCATATCCAGTTTTTCGATGAGTTTTGGAATGGAGCGGGGGTCCTTGATTTTCCCGAGAAGCTCTATGGAATTTTTCAGAAGGTAGCTGTCCTGGTTTTCCAGGGATTCAAGAAGGCCGGGGACTGCTTTTCTAAGCTCCGGGCTGTCCGGATGGTTGTCTGCAATCTCCCTGAGTGCGGTAGCGCCCCTGAATTTCAGGATGCCTTTGCCGGTAAGCGTCTTGCCCAGCGGAGCCACTGCCTTGAGAAGGGCAGTGCTCTCAGGGTATTTTTTGGCAAGCTCCTCTATTGCCTCTGCAGAATTTGCACGGACATGCCTGTTTTCATCTGAAAGTGCCTTGACCAGTCCGGAAAGACCCGCAAGGCTGCCTATGTTTTTCAGGGCGGATACTGCATCCATCCGGATGTATGGATATTTATCATCCAGGCATCTTTTCAGCGAAGGAATCGCAGAGAAATGCCCTATCCTGCCGAGAGAATCAATGGCATTGCTTTTCACATATACATCTTTGTCATCCAGGGTCTTGATGAGCAGGGGAATGGCAGTAACATCACGCAGGTTGCCAAGCTCGGCCGCCGCCTTTCTTCTCTGCTTGACGTCCAGGCTCAAGAGCATTTTTTTAAGCGCATCCATTTTGCCGGCGTTGCCGGCCTGGCCTGCCCTGGCCCCGGAGAATGCGTGGAAATGCTCAACGCCGGGAGGTGTGCCTGAAAAGGCAGCAGAATAGGCAAGGACTGCCGCTGTTTTTGCAAGAAACTGCCTGAATTGTGGTTTTCTCATGAATATTACCACATTTTATTATAATTAGTAACGCTTAAATAGGTTTTTAAGTTAGCACAAACAACCATAAAAAGAAAAATAATTACTTAAGCACATCCTGAAGCTCGGCCACTGCCTGCTCCAGCTTGTTCTGCCGGTTGTATATTATGACTGCAGGGGCGCCGGTGAATGCGCTGTAGGCGGCAAGAAAGGACTTGTTCATAGCATCGTGGAGCTCAACGTTATCTGTATCCCTCTGGCGGGTGGGGTCTTCCGCCCTTCTCTGCTTAACCTCCTCCACTTCCGCAGTAATGAGCACAAGGGCATCCACCTTCAGCATGCGCAGGCATTCAAACGGCAGGCCGGGAAAGAATCCTCCGGGGGTATTTACCGCACAGTGGGTGTCCAGGATGACCTTCTCCTGCATCCGGGAAAGCCTTTCGTAGACCATCTTCTGGGCCTCTTTCTGCTTTTCAATGGGAAGCTTTCTCATGTCGTCCCTGCCCTTGACGCCGAATTTCTCTTTCTCGACTTCCAGCATAAGGTCTCCGTAATTCACTACCCTGTAGTCCGTGTCAAGCTCGTTCAGCACGGTGCTTTTTCCCGCACCCGGGAGTCCCATCACAACAATCAATTTATTCACCTCATTATTTCTGCAAAAAGCGAACCATGGTTCGCATCAACTATCCTGGCATCAGCAAACTCTCCAGTTTTCCCTTTGAAATCTTTTAAAACAACCTGATGGTAGTTGATGTTCCTTCCCTTGAAATCAGGGGAGGACTCAGTTACCAGAACCTCATATTCCTTTCCAATGCATGCCTTTTTCCTTTCTTTGGATATTGACCTCACCAGTGCGCTGGCCTTCCTGCTGCGCTCCTTTACCATTTTGCTGTCCAGCTGCCTGAGCTCTTTTGCCCGGGTGCCCGGCCGGGGGCTGAACTTGGAGACATTGGTGATATCAGGGCGGGTGGTTTCCAGCAGATTCAGGGTTTCCCTGAAATCATCTTCAGTTTCAGTGGGATAGCCTACGATTACATCCGTTGCTATTGTGGCTTCCGGGATTTCCTTCCTCACTGCAGACACAATCTCCCTGAAATCCTTTACGGTATGGTCCCGGTTCATTTCCCTGCAGACCTTCTCGCTTCCAGTCTGCACCGGGACATGCAGAAAGCGGTAGAAAGGGTTCTCTTTCAGTATTCTTAGAAGGTCCGGCAGCATCGTTCGGGCATGGTTGGGATTTGTCATTCCCAGCCGCACCAGGTATTTCTCCGAAGGTCTGGTATGGCTGTCGTCTCTTGAAATTGCATCCAGAAGCTCAACCAGGTTTGTTTTCAGGTCAAGGCCGTACGCGCCCGCGTCCATGCTGGTAAGCTGAATTTCCCTGGCGCCCCGGGAAACCCCGTCGTTGATGCATCTGACAATGCCCTTGGGGGAATGGCTTTTCAGGTATGGCCTCGCAAACCTGGTCTGGCAGTAAAAGCAGGAGGAAACGCAGCCGTCATTTATCGGTACCCTCATAATCGGGGGAGTAAAATGCCTGGGAAGCCTGTCCTTGCACCCGGGGCTTTCATAGCACGAAGAAATCCCGTTTGCCGCATCCTCCACCGCGGAAACAACGGACTGCAGGGAATAGGGGCCGACAACCGGGGCAAGGGGAGCGCATTCCCTTATCTTCTTTTTGCTTACAACCAGACAGCCTGCAACAACGAATTTCCTTTTGTTTTCAACCAGCCTTTTGATTCTTTCAAAAATCTTGTTTTCAGTAGGGCCCTTCACAGTGCAGGTGTTCAGCACCAGAACATCGCAGCCCTCTTCCTGCTCCACCACCTGGTGCCTTTTGCTGAGCAGTGCACGCATTATATCCGAGTCTGCATGGTTGAGCGTGCACCCATAAGTGGAAATGCATACCCTGAGCATGAATCACTCCCCGCCAAGGAAGCCGCTGATGCTTGGATACATTTCGAATGTCCTCATCTGCTCCAGCTGCTCGTACATCCTGTACAGAATACCAACTGTAAGTAGTATGCCGGTTCCGGTTCCAAGGGCGCCGGTGAGGTCGGCAATTCCTGCCAGCAGGCCTACTGAAAATGAGCCCATGAAGGTAAGGGGCAGGATGTGCTTGTGCAGTATGCTTTCCAGCATCCTGGGGTCTCTCCTGAATCCGGGAATCTGTATGCCTGATTCCGAGAGCTGGCCGGCAACGCTTTTTGCATCCATGTTGGCGGTTTCCACCCAGAACATACCGAACAGAACAGAAACAAGGGAGAGCAGTATGACATAGACTACGGAATGCGTCCATTCCGGTATGCCGAAAATAGGGGTGGAAGCATTGGAAAGGAAGTTCCAGTGCTCGGTTGTCGTTCTGCCCATGCCGTAAACAGGAGTGAAGAGGTAAAGAAGGCCGTCGCTGAGCCTTCCGGTGGAATCTACGTAGCCTATCAGCGGTATTATGCCGTGCTTGCCGATATCGTAGCCGGCGGAGAAATCCATAAGGGGGGCCTTCTGCTCATCAAAATAAAAACCGGAAAGCATACCTCCGGAGAACAGCTGTATATTGATAATAAGGGCACTGGCAAAGATGACCGGGATGTTGGACACATAGAAGAATTTCAGGGGGAGCTTGGGAACCATCCCCCTGACCCTCTGGAAGGCAATTGGAATCTCCACCTTTACTGCCTCTGCATATACCACCGCCATGAAAACCAGGATTGTGAAGCCGAAAGGAAGCAGGGTGAAAAGGGCGTTGGGTATTGCCTCTGCGCCCCCTTCCGCCATTATTGCCAGGAATCCTGTTGATGAATTGAATACCAGGTTAACAACCCCCATGAAAATGGAGAGCGAAACACCTGCGGCGATGAAAAGGCTGATTCCGCTGCCGATGCCGTACTTGGTGACCAGCTCATCCAGGAACACCATTACCACCGAGCCCATGGTAATCTGGAAAATCACCAGCAGGGTGAGCAGCACCGGGCTGAAACCAGGGATGGAGGCAACGGGCACAATCTGGGTCACCGCCACGAATACGATTGCCTCAACCAGGGCAAGGGTAATTGCAAGAACTTTCTGCACTTCCAGAAACTTGGCCTTGTCCTTCTTGTCCCGCATGTTCAGGTCGATTATGCCTGCACCTGAGAACAGCTGCAGGAAAATGCTGGACAGCACGATGGGTCCGATACCAGTGGTAAGGAGGCTTCCAATCCTTGAAGCAGTAATTGTCTGCAGGAAGTCAAGCCCTCCCGATACCTGCTGCACACCGAAGGCAGTGGTCTGGTACATCATGAAGTAGAGCACCAGCACAAGCCCGGTCCAGAGCAGCTTCTCCTTGATGCCCAGAGGCTTCTCAGGAGGCTTTATCTTGGGAAGATATTTTGAAAATGAATGAACCACATCGATTAATGACATCTGAAAACCCGACCTCAGCTACTATGCTTGAATGAGATTTATAAAATTCACTGTTCAAGCCCGGAGATTTCCCCTCCTGATTCCTTGAGCTTTTTCTCCACGTTTTTGCTCCATGAAGCAGCCCTTATGGAAAGCGGGACAGTCACTGAGCCGGTGGCCAGAACCTTGCCATCAAACTCGAACTGGTACTTGTCTCCCTTTTTCTCAAGCTTCTTTTTCAGTGCCATCTGGTTTATTTCATAAAGATTGACTGCATCAACGGTCTTCCGGGTGGGGTTGGCGAAGCCTATTTTGCTGTAGTAGTTCTTGTCCACATTCATTGCCCAGCTCCACTTGTGCTTGTCAATGCCTGCCATGCCCCTGCCGCCCCGGCAGCCGGCGCCTCTGCGGTTCTTGGTGTTCCCGCGCCCGTGGCTTCTGGTGCCAAGATATTTCCTGGTTTTTTTCGGCCTTCTTTTCATAACCATCACATCATTCTGGAAAGCAGGGTGTTCATCTCCTCCCTCTTTCCCAGTTCGCCCTGCGGGTAATGGGCCTTTATGTCAGAGTATCCCTTGGAAGGCGGCCTGAGGCGGAACACCGGATTGGCGAATTCACTGGTCTTTTTGCCGGAGGCTATCTCTTCTGCCGCCTTTTTTATCGCATCTTCCTTTTCCATATCCCTGAGCATTTTCCTTCCTTTCCTTCCCCTCCGGCTGAGCAGCCTGTAAACGGTGGCCTCGTCAACCGGACCGAAAGTCACGTAGTCTTTTACCTTCTGGAGCATTCCCCGGTTCTGGGGGGTGTCATCAAGCAGCACGCAGTGGTTGGGCCGCTCCAGACGCAGAAACTCCAGCGTCCTTTCAATGGCCGGCCTCATTTTCCTGCGGCCTCTTATACGAACAACAGCAAATTTCATTTCAATTCCCTCATTCTGGTCTTGGCTTCCTCAGATTAATGTTATCAAGCGCATTGATTGTAGCCGCGGCCATGTTGTAAACATTCTTTCCTCCATGGCAGGAGCTCCAGATGTCTCTGACACCGGATATTCCCAGTACCTTTTTCACAACATCATTGCCGGCAAGGCCCAGCCCTCTTGGGGCAGGCTTCAGGGTAACGGTCGTGCTTCCCTCCTTGCCCTGGGTCTTGGAGGTCAGCGAATGCTTGAAGTCGCACTTGCACTCCCAGCTGCCGCATCCCATCCTAATGCTTGTCATGTTCTTTTTAGCATCCTTTACTGCGTAATCAAGCGCAGGCTTGAGCTCATCGCTCTTGCCCACTCCAAGGCCGACATGGCCTTTCCTGTCTCCTATTACCGTGACCACCCTGAATTTGATTCTTTTGCCGGAGTCGGTAACCCTCTGGGTGGTGTTTATCTTGAGGGTCTCGGCCTCAAGGTTGGGAAGCAGGACGTCAATAATCTCCGGCTCAAAGACCGGCTTGCCCATCTCCACTATCTCTTCAAAGGTGGTGATTTCACCTTCCTTTACCTTTCTGCCCACCTTGCTCCGGGGCTCCCATGATTCCTTGTCAACTGTGCGAACCTTTTCTGCCATAATTATCACCCTGCAATCTTGCCCTTCAGCTCCTCAAATTTACTTTTGTAACTTTCCGGAGGAGATGAAAGCTTGTCCTCGGGGACCATTTCCTTGTCAAAATCGGTCTTCAGCCCTGAATCAACCGCCCCTTTAAGCGCAGCAAAGACTACCGAGCCTTTGGAGGGGGTGTACATTCCCATGTCCAGTATGAACTCTTTTACTCCTTTTTCCTGCGCCTTCCTGCCGGCTTCAAGCCCTGCCAGGTAAGCAGTCCATACGTTTCTTTTGGACGGCCACTTGTATTCCTTTTCCAGGTGCCTGCCGTCTACGGCAGCAACAGTGCGGTCGCCAGCAGGGTCAAAGTTGACAAACTGGACGGCTATGTTTTTGTTGCTCCTGCGCACCACCATCCTTGTCTTTCCGGCCTTTATCTGGGCCAGTCTCCTGCGGTAGTTGGTTTTTTCCTCTCTTCTCCTTCTTGGATACAGCGTGAATTTGGGTCCCTTGGCTCTTGTCATTTGGACTCACCTTTTTTCCCGGCCTTTTTCCCGGTCTTTTTCCGGGAGGGCTTTTTCCTTGGCCTTTTCTTTTTGGGAGCCGGCTTTTTTTCAGGCTTCTTCTCCAGCTCGAAATCCTCTGGAAGGTACTTGTTTTCCTTCAGATACTGCAGCAGGGCCTTCTTGCTCCTGAAAAGCCCGCTCTTGATTTTTCCGTAAAGGGATTTCTTGGCGCCTTTCTCCAAAGCACCTTTGTCAATGAGCATCTGAAGGAATTTTCTCTGTGCCCGGACCTTCTGCATCCAGCGCTCCTTGCTTGAGGAGGCGCTTCCTTTCCTGCTGCCCTGCCCCCTGCGCTTTTTCTTGGACGTGCTGGCCCTGCCCTGTGTCTTTGCCTTGGTGACTACCCCCTTGTCTATCAATCCCTTGACATCGGCCCTGGTGAGTGCGCCTTCCGCGTCCTTCAGGCCATCAGGGGAAATCCTTATCCTGTTGCGGCCGACATTCAGGATATCAGCCGCAAGCCTTCTTACTGTGGTCATTGACATTATCATTCACCTTTTTTCCGGGGCTCGTATTTTTTCTTTTCCCTTGAGTTCGTCACCCTCAGCTTCATGGACTTTGCCTTTTCCTCAATGAGCTTCCTCTTCCTTGCACCCACCGGGGATGCAATCCTCACCGTCACATCGCTCAGCCCTTCCAGCTCTGCAGCATTGTGTACAAGGACCTCCGGGTTTCCGTCCGGGTGCAGGCCCCTTATCTGGGCGGCGTTCTTGTATCCGATGGACGGCCTTCCGCCGGTCCATTCCATCTTCAGTCTCTTCTTGTTGTGAGTGCCCCTGGGCTTTCTCCACCGGTCCTTTACCCTTATCTTGAAACCAAGGTTAAGGACATTGAATTTCGGCTTTTCTTTCTTTTCCACCATTATCATGCACCCTCTTCTACTTCGTATATGCCGTCCTGGAAAATTCTGGGGTCCTTGTGCCTGATGTCCAGGGCGGCCTTCATGTTTGCGGCAGTCTGCCCCACTGCATACTTGTCCGGGCCGGATATGGTAACATTCTGGCCCTTGGCCTCCACCTTGGTGCTTCCGACAACCTCAGCCTTCCTGGGCTCCTTTTCCCCGAGGAAGTTCTTGAAGAGAACCTCGTTCTCCTTGACGTCCACGGAAATCGGGAAATGGGCATAAAGAAGCTTCATATGCTTATCATAGCCCTCGGTTACGCCGGTGACCATATTGCCGATAAGGGAATCCACAGTCCCCTGGAGACCGTAGTCCCTGGCAGAAACCTTTACTTCATCTCCCTCGACTTTTACACTGGCATTTCTTGAGAACGACTTCTGGACCTCTCCGTTCGGACCTTTCACCGTTACCTGGTAGCCGTCCACCGAAACATCCACGCCCTCTGGAATCCTGACCATCATAAACACCTAGTAAACGTATGCAAGCAGCCTTCCACCGACATGCTTTTCCTCTGCCTCGGAATTGGTCATGATGCCGCCCGACGTGGACACAATGAGCAGCCCTACCCCGAAGCCGGGGATGAAATTCTGCTCTTTTTTTGCCCATTCCTGGCGCTTGACCGGTATCCTTGGCTTGATTACACCGCACTCATTAATCCTTCCTTCCAGCATAACCTCGTAAAAGCCGCCTCTTCCGTCATCCACATACCTGAAGTCGGCAAGGTACTTGTTGTCCTTGAGCACCCTCAGGACCTCTTTGGTAAGGCTTGTGGCCTTCACGCTGCAGCTCTGCTGGCCCACCAGCTCGTGGGTTTTTATCGTGTTAAGAGCATTGGCAAGATGGTCTGTCATGTATTCACCAACCGTACTTCCGGAAGCCGATGCTTTCGGCCATCTCCCTGAAGCATCTTCTGCAAACGTACATCTTGTACTTCCTTATCAGTCCCCTTGCAGTGCCGCAGTTGCGGCACACGCGCTTTCCTTTTCCCTTATATCTCTCCTCTGACGGTATCTTCATAAATATCACTCAATTTTGGCATCGAATCTGCTTTTCATAAACTCCATTGCCTCGTCTCTGCTTATCCGGTGGCTCTTGCCAATCTTTGCACTCCTAAGCTTCCTGAGGCTGACGCGCCTTCCCGGCCTGAACAGGGAAACGCAGACATCAAAGCCATACATCTCAATTGAGGGGTCGTACTTTGCCCCGGGAAAATCTATGTACTCATTAACGCCAAATGAAAGATTGCCCTCGCGGTCAAAGTTCCTTGAGCTCAGGGCCTTTCTTTTTGAGGACAGTGCCTTTTCCAGAAATGATTCTGCTTCCCTGTCCCTGAGGGTAACCTTTGTTCCGATGGCCAGGCCCTTCCTGAGCCTGAAGGCAGGCTGCCTTTTCTTGGCATGGGTCTCCACCGTCTTGCGGCCTCCGGCCAGCTTGCTTAGCAGCTCCTTTGCGCTTTCCAGCCTTTCGCCCGGCTCGCCTACGCCGATGTTGACCGTGACTTTCTGCACTTTGATTTCCCTCATCTTTTCGCTCATGCTGCCTCACCTTCAATGCTGAAACTGCTGTCCACCACGAAAAGATAGCCGGCAACAGTCACAAACTCCTTTCCGCTTTCATCTTCCACCAGGGCCTCGGGGGGCTTGCCTCCGGCACGCTCAATTATGTCCTTGAGCTTCACCAGACTGCCGGCGTGCTTTCCTTCCACCACCAGGCAGCGGGCGCCCTTCTCCCTCTTGAAATGGTCCTCAATCTTTGCGGCAGGAAGGGAAACCATTACACTGTCCCCTACTTTCAGATTGTTGTCCGCCAGAATGTTCCTGCCGTCGTGCAATGTGATGTTCACCTTTCCTTTCTTTATGGTGTGCTTTCCGACAAGCTTGGCAAGCTTCTTTGAAGCATCCTTGGCGCTGATTTCCATCGGGAAAAGCCTTCCCTTGTAATCCACGACCAGCCGGTAGGCCTTCTTGCCTTTCTGGAATGAAACGGTGTCCATGAGGCCAACCGGGAACTTTTCCTCGGTCCTTACCCTTCCGTCCACCAGCACCAGCCTTCCTGAAAGAATCTGCTTTACTTCCCTGGACGTCTTTGCAATTCCCATGGTGTCCTTTAAAAGTACCCCCAGAGGTATGCAGTATTCATTGAGATGCGGGCCGGGACAGGCCTTCAGCATCCAGGTATTTTCCTTTTTGTCGTGCAGCGGAACTGACTGCGGAGCGGCAATCCTTTTTGTGTGTTTTTTTCCTCCTCTTTTTCCCATCAGCATCACCTTGGTTTAACCGGAATCGGAGGGGGCGGCCGGGTTTCCGACGGGCGCCGGACCTGCTCCGGCTTTTTTGCTTCTTCCGGCTTTTTTGCTTCTTCGGGCTTCAGCGCCTTCGGAGCTGCCTGCGGATTCTTGGCTTCCTTTGCCTCCTCTTTTTTCTCTTCTTTCTTTTTCTTGAAAGCCTCTTCCGAGAACATCTTCTTGCGCTCGGGGGTAGACTCCAGACTTATTAGCATAAGGTCGGATGCGCTGAAAGGGATGAAAACCTCCCGGGCGCGTGCGTTGGTGACAGTGGTTCCCTCCAGGAATACCTTCCTGGCGACCGTGTTGATTTTGCTGACCTTCACTTCCTTGCCCTTGTGCGGACCCCGCATAACCTTTACGGTGTCCCCTTTCCTTAGCTGCAGGGACCGCTTCTTTTTTGTAAGCTGGGACCTGAGCTCCTTGGAAAGATGGGCGCGGAGCCTCTTCTTTTTCTGGTGCAGCTTTTCATTGTAATATTTCTTTCTTTCATTGTCCGGCTTCATTACACAACACCTGCCGCAATGGCGGCAACCTTGGGAAATCTTTCCGCAATCTCCCTGGCAACAACCCCCTTGATTTCCGTACCAAGGGGAAGGAACTCGTCATTTACCAGGACCACTGCATTGTCTTCAAAGAAAATCCTGGTCCCGTTTGCCCTGCGGTACTCTTTTTTCTGGCGCACCACCAGGCCCTTGACCACTTTTTTTACCATGTCCGGCTTTCCTTTCCTTACCGATGCGACGACTATGTCGCCCACGCCTGCCTTGGGGTTTCTTCCCCTGGTCCCCCTGTAGCCCAGGGCGCCGACCACGCGCACCATCTTTGCGCCGCTGTTGTCGGTGCAGGGGAGGAGTGCCCCCAGCGTAAGGGTCTTGACAACATTGCCTGTGAATGCCTTCATGATGATTCACCTTTTTCTACAAATCCGACTATGGTCCAGGATTTCGTCTTGCTGAGTTTCCTGGTTTCTGCTATTTTTACCCGGTCTCCGACCTTGGCGTTTATGGACTCGGGATTGTGCACCTGAATCCTGGAGCGGGCCCTGGCCCATTTGCCGTATTTTGAAAAGTATTTGTTGGTGTCCCTTTCAACCACGGCGGTCTTTTTGGCCTTGGCGCTGATTACCCTGCCCACAAGAGTTTCACCCCTTATGCTCAGGCCTTCCAAACCCGGGTCTGATTCCTTTTTGCCTGCCATTGAATATCACCTTTTGAACATACATTCCGCTCCATGAATGGTATGGGCGGATTTGCTTTTCCAGCAGGCGAATCTTGACGCAAAGCGGAAAGGTGTTCGCCTGCCCGGGCCACAATGTCTGGCCCTTTGAGTGTGTCCATAAAATGGAGTATCCCTATTTTGGATACAAATATTTATAAACTTACAGAAGAAGACCGCAGAAAAATAAGGAAAGGAAAAAAGAAAGGTTTAGACTTTTTGTACCTGGCTGAGGAAGTCCTGTGCAGCCTGGAGGGTGTCCTCCTTCTCTGCACCGGCCACCACAATCTTGGAGCCTTCCACAACCTCCCTTACTACGGT
>WJIU01000005.1 GCA_014730115.1 Microcaldota archaeon | reverse complement strand
TTATCGGAGAAACAACAGACCTCAGAAACATGCTTATCGGCTCAATCTGAGGCGTGGGCGTAATCCTGAAAGGGTCTTCCTCCATAACAACAGCCACCCCTCCCGGGGCAAGCGCTTCCCTGATTGAGACTGCAAGCCTGACTTTGTCCTCGTCCGGGATTAGGTGAAACGTCTGGGAGCAGACCACTGTGCTGAATTCTTCCCTTAGTTCTTTGGGCAATTCATAAGCGCTTTCCTGGAGATAGCCAACACTTCTGTGCTGCAGCTTTTCTTCTGCTTTGGCAAGCATTCTGGGGGAGATTTCATTTACAAAGAAAAGATGGGAAAGGCTGCTATCGCATTCCATGCAGCTTTCCAGCTGCGGGAAGACCCCCCATTTTTTGCGAATAAATTCAGACTCCCTGAAAAGGTCTCCTATCTCCATGCAGTCAATCACATAGGCCATCAGTTCCCCGGTTCCTGCGGTGATGTCAAGCACCGGAGCCTTAAGATGGGCTCCTGCATTGAAGGCCAGGACCCTCATGGCATTGTAATGCCCTGTTTCCACTCCCATGTGCTGGTCGTAGTTTTCTGAAAACTCATCATAAAGCCTGGAGAAAAATTCATCCCTTTCTTCTTCCGAATAACGGCCATATATTCTCCTTATCGCCTCTTCAGCCTCTGAAAGTAAATCGCGTTCCGCATGCCGGTCATTGCAGAACTCCTTCACAGCTTTAAACAAATTTTCTGGACCGGTTGTTCTATTTTCTTGATTATCATTTTCCAAAAGTTTTCCAGGAAATTTCTTTTTCGTTTCTCTTTCGCCTTTCTTTTTGTTGAAGTCGATTATCTTTCTGCCATCACTCATGCTGTTTAATTTACTTAGTTAACAATAAAAAGCAACATTACTGGAACTTATCCGGCGCTTCCGAACAGGATAAAAACCTGATTTCCGTTTTAACTGCATGCCCGGCTACAAAGTGGAGCTTATTTCCCAGAAGACAAAAGAAAAGCTGATGAAAGAAATCTATTCATCCGATTTATTCGAAAGAAAGGCATCCATCCACGGGACATGCATAAAGCTCTTCACAGACAGCAAGGAATTCAGGAACATGTGGGACGACAACTTTGAGCACATGCCGGAGTGGATACGCCCCCATGCCCGGCTTTTTGCGGTCTCAGGAAAAAGACTCCGGGTGCGCTATGAGCCAATTTCCAAAACTGCCATAGTAGAGGGCTGCGGCTACTATGGCTGGATAAAGAGCATCGCACTTGCAATTGTGGCTGATTTCATGGAGGATTTCACCTCCGAGCACAGAAGATACTCTGTCCACGGCTCATTTGTCGACTACGGGGGAAGGGGAGCTGCAGTCATAGGGCCTTCCGGAAGCGGCAAGACCACCCTTACCTATGGATTGATGAGAAGCAAAGGATTCCATTTCCTGACCGATGACTGGTTTTTCGTCCGGCTGGTGGACGACGACATCCTGGTATTTGCATCTGAAAGGAATTCCTACATCCGCTGCAATCTTGGCGACGTGTGGCCGGAGTTCAGGAAAAAGCTGAATGGCGTAAAGGCAGATTCCAAGAACAGGGCAATAGTGGATGTCAAGCGCATGCTGGGCACAGGCAAGACAAGGAAAAACTCCACAATGGAAAAGGTGATAATACTAACCAGGGAAAAGGACAAGCCGCCCCTAAAGAAACTCAGCACAAAGGCGGCAATGGACTTTATGCTGGAAAATGATTTCTGCAACCCCCACCAGATGGTAAGAAACAAGGAGAAAATGAGAAAAAGAAAGGAATTCTTCCACAGTCTTTTCAGGAGGGTGCCGGTCTACCTTCTCAACACGGTTGAAACACCGGAAGAAAGCCTGGACCGGCTGAAAGGCCTGCTCATTCCCCGGCCCAGAAAAGGCCCATCATCCGGTAGGCAAGCTTTGCCACAGTGAACTCGGTGGTGGGCATTGGCTTAACCGGGACGGCCTCCGTGATATCAAACCCGACCACTTTTTTCTCATTGCCCACCGCTTTCATTAGGGAGATTACCTCCTGCCATTGAAGGCCTCCCGGCTGCGGAGTCCCTGTTCCGGGCATGACCGAAGGGTCAAAGCCGTCCACATCCACTGTGACATACACGTTCTCCCCCAGCAGTGAAATTATGTCCTTTATCCTGCCTTCGCTGAATTCCTCGGCCAGGAAGATGCTGTTTCTTATTCCGGTGTCTGTCATGTACTCCGCCTCCTCTCCGCTCATGGAGCGTATGCCTACCTGTACAGCATTCTCTGCTTTTTCCCTGACCCTTCTCATTGTGCAGGCATGGCTGAACCTGCTTCCTTCATAGGAATCCCTCATGTCAGCATGGGCATCAATCTGCAGCACTGAAACCGAACTGTCCCCGAGGCCTGCAACAGCCCCTGCGGTTATGCTGTGCTCCCCCCCCAGCACGACTGGTTTCTTTCCAAGCTCTACTATCTCCGAAACTGCTCTGCTGACTTTATCCACCATTTCTTCAGGTGAATCATTTCTTACCTGAAGCTCTTCAAGCGTGTACGGCTTTATTCTGTCAAAGGTGCTCAGCCCCAGCCCGACATCGTATTCCTCAAGCTGGCAGCTGGCATCCAAAATTGCTTCCGGTGCTGCGCTGGTGCCTTTTATGTAGGAAGCGGTGCGGTCATAGGGGACCGGCAGTACAACTGCGCCTGCACTTTCAAAATCCGGATTCATGCCCAGGAACGGCCTGCTGCTTTTCATAAGGGAAGAAAGCATTTTCATGACACTCCTTTTTTTATTTAAATGTCTGTTTTGCCCAGAAGGCTTACCCGTATATCCCAGGAGCAGGGTTTTTCCGGGGCAGCAATCTTCATGCCGCTCAAATCCAGGCCTATCTTTTCAATGAAATCGCTATCGCCTTTACAGGGCCCTCCGTCACACAGTGCAATGCCCTCCCTGACTTTCAGCTCTCCTGTTTTTTCAACTTCAAGGGTAATCCTTACAATTATGCTCTGCTCCTTGTCCGCATTGAGAAGTTCCCTTATTTTTTTCTCCTTTTCCTTTACCCGGCCCTTTGCCATGTCCTTGACTGATTTTGCCAGCCTGGTGGATGTGATTTCCGGAGTGCACATTCTCCGGTCCGCGTAGTGCGCAGCCGAAGGGCAAAGCAGGATGCCTGCGGTCAGCACTGCTGCAGCTGGAAAATTGCGCACCCTCTTTCCGGTACTGCCTGAAGACTTTGCGGACCTCAGCATATTATCACAATATTAATTGCACTTTTGTATTTATAAAACATCCAACACCACAATTTCCGTCATTTGATGTGCTCAAGCAGGTAGTCCTTTACATGCAGCTGGAAATCCTTGTTGTCTTCATATCCGAATTTGCTGCACAGCTGGAGCAGGTAGGGGTGGGGGGAAAGGTGGTGAACGGTCACCGCATAGCCTTCCAGGTCCATGGAGGCTGATTTCATCCTGGCACCGCCCTTGTATTTATCATAAACCTCCCTGAACCGGGCGGAATCCGCGACCCTTTCCTTGGAGACAATCCTGCCTTCAACATTGTGGTGCTGGAATGCAAAGGCAATTTTCTTTTTCTCAACTTTTCCGGTGATGAGGTTTTTCACCGGTTTTTCAGCATTGGCCCTGATTACAATCTTTGTGCCCTTTTCGCCTGCCTGGTACTCCCCTTTTTTCAGATTAAGCAGCACAAATGAGGTAAAGAATTCTTTTCCTTTTTTGAAGTTAACGCCCTTGGAAAACAGGAACAGCTGGTCCCTGACAAAGAAAACCGACCGCATCGCACCGTGGGCGAATGCATTCCCCATCCTTCTGCCGCCCACTCTCAGCTGCTGGAAGTAGTTGTTGGGCACGGCATAGGCGGCTCTTGCCTCAAACATGGGGTATATCAGATTCACCGGCCATTTTACCGAAGAAAAGCAGCTTTCTGAAACAGGCCTAAGCTCCTTTGCAGCCTCCTTCGAAAATTCCATCCTCTGCTTGTCTTCCTTTACCATCTTTTCCAGAAGCGCCTGGTATTCCGGGATGGATTTTGCCTTGTCACAGAGCTCGCACATATTTTAAAGTTTATTGACATCTTTTTATTAATTCTGATTTCCGGAGGCTTAAGATGGACAAAAAGTTAATTATTCAGCTCGCGGTTCTTATTGCAGTGCTTGTATTGCTGCTGCAGCCCCTGGGAATGGGCGGGGTACTTCCCGACCTGTTTCCCAGCGGCGATGATGCCGGTGTAAACAAGACCGGCCAGGCAGTTTTCAACGCCACCATACGGACATACGACCCTTTCGTTTACCTTCCTCCCGAAACAGAGCAGTCCGTAATTGATGAGCTTAACAGCCTGGGCGGGGTGGAAACCGTAAGGACCGAAGACCAGGGCACCATTGTTGAGACCGAGACCAGGGACGATGTCTTTCCGCTGGCAGTTCAGCTGAGGGGGATGGGTGCAGACCCCCTGGCAAGGGCAAACCTGGCGATTCCCCCGGTGCTGGAGGTGGAATTCAATACCGGAAAAAAGAACGTGTCGTCTGCCCTGACAATCATGGGGGTGCTGACCGAGCCGCTGGTGGATGCGGGCACAAATGTAAGGGTGCAGATGACCGCAGTGGTGAGGAATGATTACCTTATCGATTATTATGATACCGGTCTTCTCCTGGACCAGAAAACCATCCAGGTTGATGCGCTGGTCTCTTCACTCAACTACAAGGAATACACCTACATCATCCCCTGGGAACAGAGAAACAATCTGGAAAATCTTTCCCGGTACCCCGGGCATGAATACGAGCGCAGGGACACAATCACTTTCAGCCCTCCTCTTGATGTAAATGCTATAATGGTGAAAAAACAGTTCCCCTATGTAGAGTATATTGATGCATACGGCGCCCAGCTTTCCGGCGATTTCGACAACCTCACCAGGCTGGAATCCAATTTCCAGGATGTGGGCTACAGCGTTCCTGATTCGATACTTGTAATAAGAAGCAATGAAACCCCCGACATCGGTTTCAACGGAACCGTGGTTTACAATTACGACCTGGCATTCCTGGAGGAAAACTACACCTTCCAGGACCCGGTAGTGGCCATGGACCTGGAGCAGGAAAAAGAGCTGAACAGCACTGTCACCCTGAACATGACCGTGCTGTCAATAGGAAACAACGTAATATCAATGGAGCAGGTCAGCCCATCCTGACAATTTTTCTTATTCTTTTGTCTGCCTCAATGGACTCCAGGTATTCCGCGGCCTTGTTGGGGACATGCTCCTTCCAGCTTTCGTCATTCTCCGCCATCAGCTTGCGGATGAATGTGCCCTCTTTTGACGTCCTTTCCAGAAAGTCCATTGATTTCACCAGGATTCCGTGCTGGGAAAAAAGCATCTTCACCAGTGCATTGTTGGAGTAGACATCATGGACAGTTGGTATGTGGGACAGCACATGGTCCACCCAAATCCTGTTGTCGTTTACGTCCGGGACCGGAACCAGTATAAGCCTGGCCAGGTCTGCCTTGGAAAAGCACTGCCGGAGCATCTCAATGCGCTCCCCGCAGGTGAACGGATTCTCTTTTGAGAACATGTCTTCAGAACTGCCGATAACCACTACCACTTCGTCGTATTTCTTCAGTAGCTTCTTTATCGCGTGTAAGTGACCGTTGTGGACAGGCTGGAACCTGCCTATGAACAGTGCCCTTTTTGGTCCGGTTTGCTTTCTTTTTTTCGCTGTCATGCAGCTGCCACCTGCTTTAATTTAATCCCTACCAGCTTGGAGACGTCGCCGGTCTTGGTAACGCCAATCACGACGTCCGAGTTGGACATTATTGTGTCATTGTGGGTAACCATGACAAACTGGCTGTCCTTTGTCTTCATGATGAGGTCGGCCAGGTTCTTGCTGTTGGGCTTGTCCAGAGCAGCATCAACCTCATCAAGTATGTAGAAGGGGGCCGGCTTGAAGAACTGGAGCGCAAACACAAACATAAGCGCTACCAGGGTCTTCTCCCCTCCGGAGAGCGAATCCAGTGAATGGTCCTTGTTTTTTCTTCTCAGCTTGATAAAGAGACCGCTCTCAAACGGGTCGGAGGGATTGTTCAGGTAAAGATGCCCCTGCCCAATACTTATATGCTCGAACAGTTTTTCAAAGTTCCTGTTTACTGCATCAAAGGTTTCAAAGAACGCCTCCTTCTTGTGCTCTTCAATTTCTTCAATCATCGATAGTATTGCCCCCCTTTCCCTGTCCAGTTTGCCTATTCTCTCCTCCGCCTGCTCAATCTCGGACTTTCTCTTGTCGTACATCTCTATTGCGGACATGTTGACGTTGCCCAGGCCGGCCAGCGTCCGCTCCGCCTCTGCAATCATTTTGTTGAGCTCATCCCTTCCGGCATCCAGGTACCTGGCATCCTGGAATTCGGAAAACTCGGTGTTGAGGTCCTCCAGCCTGGTGCTTGAAGTTGCCTTTTTGACTTCCAGCTGGTTGAGGTCCCTGCCGATTTTGTCAAGGGCCACCCTCTTCTCCCCGCGCTTTCCCCCGAGCTCCTGCAGTTCTTCCTCCATTCCCTTCATATTTTCAAAGAGCTTTTCTATGGCCTTGCTGGCGGAGCTTATCTTCTGCTCAAGTTCGGCAAGCTCTTTCTGCTCATCTGCAATCTGTTTGTTTACTTCCTTGGTTTTCTCCGAGGCTTCTTTTGCTTCCTTTTCCAGCTTCAGGATGCGCTCTTCCTTGGATTTGCATTCCTGCTCCCTGAGCCTTGATTCATTTATCATTCCTTCTATCCTGGTCCTGAGCCCTGAAACCTCTGCGCTCAGGTCGGCGCGCTCCTGGCTGCTTTCCTCAGAGAGTTTTCGGAATCTTTCCTCCTCTGCTTCCAGCTGCTTTCTTGCACTGCTGAGCCGGTCGTGTTTTTCGGAAACAAGCTCTGCCAGCTTATTTTTTTCCTGGGCCAGGGCTGTGACCGAAGACTCCAGCTGTGAAATCTCGCCGGACAGCCTTTCCCTTCTCTTTCTTGCAGCCTCCTTTTCCCTGCTTTTCTCTTCAGCAAGGCTCTGCTTCATCTCAATAGTCTTTAGCTGTATTTCCAGCTGGGATTTGGAAGCCCTCATTGCCGATTCATCCTCCCTTATGGAATACAGCTCCTGCACCAGGGAATCCTTCTGTGATTTGACATCAGCCAGCTGTTTTTCTATGTTGCGCAGCTGGTTTGCGCTTAGTATGCTGCTCTGGGCCCTTCCGCCACTGACAATCCCGGAGCGCTCGAATATCTCTCCGTCCAGGGTTACCATCCTTGCAGTTCCGACTCCCAGTTTCTTTGCATCTGATGCTCTGTCCACAAGGAGGGTCTCAGCAAATACGTATTCAGCAGCCCTTCTGATTTCAGGTTTGCATTCAACAACCTCCAGGACCGAGGAGAATCTTCCAGATTTTACCGGCCTTCCGGTTCTTATGCTGTCCAGGGGAATGAACGTGGCCCGGCCTGCCTTGGCCTTCTTCAGTTTTTCAATTGTCTTGGTGGCAGTGTCAACCGAATCCACCACCACGTAAAGCAATCTGGAGCCTCCTGCTGCCTCCACCGCTCCCGCGTATTCAGGCTCAAATGAGATAAGGTCAGCCATGATTCCGTGGATGCCGGGGTCTTTCATCTCGCTTATAAGGCTCAGGGCAGGATTTGCCAGCCTCGGCGAAGTCCTGACCTTGAAGATTGACGCCTTTTCCTTGAGCTCCAGCAGCTCCCGGTCAAGTTCGGAAACCCTGTTATTGATGTCTTTGGTCTTGGAAAAGGATTTTTCTATCTCTGATGCAATCCTTTCAACCTCGGCCCTCAGCTTTTCCGGGTTTTCAGAGCTTTCTTCTTCTTCGGCATGCTCCGGAAAGATGCTTTCCAGCTCATCCTTCTTTGCCTGAATCAGCTGATTTTTGGACTGAATCTCGGATGAGATTGAAATCAGCCTTTCCTTGGTGTCGGACAGCTCCTGCTCGAATGAATATATCTGCTTCCTGATTTCCGCAATCTTTTCGTCTTCCGCGGCTCCACCGTGGGAGGCCAGCTTTGACTCAGCCCTGCTCAGCTCTTCCTGCAGCCTGCGGACTTCCTTTTCCAGCTCCTGCACCGCCTTTTTTTCCTCCTCCAGCTTGCCGGAAATCTGGGTTTTCTCTTCGGCAGCCTGCTTAACATATGTTTTTTTGTCTTCAACCAGCTGCCTTTTGGAGCCTATGGACGCCTTGAGCTCCTCCAGCCTCCTTACCATCGCATTGGTTTTCTGCCTGGCCTGGAGCTCCTGGCTGGTCTGGTGCCTTTTTGCTTCCATCTCTGAAATCCGCCCGTTTATCTCTTCCAGCTCTTTCTCCCTTTCCTGTTTTTCAGAAACAAGCCCCTGCTCTTTGCCGAGTGTGCTTTCCAGCTCCTTCTCCAGCCTTTGGATTTCGGTCTTGAGCAGGGTTCCCTTTGCATTGGTGAGCTTCTCCCTGGAATCCATGTACTGCAGGGCCACTTCCTTTTCCTTTTCCAGCTCTTTCAGGAAAACTTTTCTTTCCCCCAGCACCAAGTTGGCGTCTTTTATCCTGGTTTCAACGGTTTCAAGCTCCCGCAGGGCCTCTTTTTTCTTTTCCTCAAAATCAGCAATGCCGGCAACATTGTCTATTATCAGCCTTCTCTCCTTCCCGCTCATACTGATGATGTGCTGGACTTCCCCCTGGGCGATTGTGTTTCTTCCGGAGCCGTCAAGGTTGTGCTTTTTCAGGGCCTCCAGTATTGCCCCCCGGGTGGTTTTTTTCCCGTTCAGCCGGTACTGGATTTTGCCGTCCTCCCGTATTGCCCTCTTAATCTCTGTTTTCCCGCTCCCGTCTGCAAAAGACAATGAAACCTCTGCGGTCCTGGCACCGGCATGGATAAGCTCCCTTACTTTTTTTGCCCTGAGCGAGCGCAGGCTGGTTTCTCCCATCGCAAAACGGATGGCATCACAGAGATTGCTCTTGCCGCTGCCATTGGGACCTGCAAAGCAGACTATGCTCTCAGGAAGAGACACATCGGCGGCCTTAAAGGATTTGAAATTCCTTAGTTTGAGCCGGGAGATAGAAAACATTGCTGGGATATCTCAAGAGAGCTTAAAAAGCGTTTCTCGCAAAGTGACAATTTGCAAAAAATAATGGAATTATTGCCTGGAGAAGAACGAGGTGTTGTTCTGGAGCTCCCGGAGGTCATTTCTCAGCCCTGCAAGCCCTTCCTTCATATTGCTGATAATTCTTTGAATTTTCTTTAAACCTGGCTTGAAGTATTCGTTGAATTTTTCCTGAACAATGCCCAGCAGCACATGGCAACCCAGGCTGCCTACGCTTACAAAAAGACCGCGGTTGTAGATTTCAGTGGAATCACTGGCTTTTCCGGCGTAAAGTGAAACTGCCATGCCGATGCCGGCAACCGCAAGGGAAATCCATTTACCTGCGGAGAGCAGGATGTCAACAGGCTTGAGCTTTTTTTCCCTTTTTTCAAGTTCCCTGAAGTCAATCCCAGCCAGGTCCTCTTCAAAGGCCTGCTCCACCGCACCCAGCTTCTCGGATGTGCTTCTTGCGCTGTTCAGCACCCTTGCGAGACCGCCCAGCAGATAAAGCTGCTCATGCTCCCTGCTTTCTATCGCCTCGGAAGCTGAATCCCTTTCCATATGGCCGGGCATCATCCTTTTTGCTTCCTCATAAAGCTCATCTGAGCTCCTTTTTGACCTTGCGAATATCGCCCTCCTTATAACACCGCTGGACATATCGCATCTTGCCCTCTCAATCTTTCTCCAGGAGCCTTCCACTCTGTTCACGCTTCTGTAAATATTTTTTCGGATTGTCATCGTAACCTCTCTCTGTGTGAATTAGTATAATATTCTGCCTGAATCTTTTTAAAAATTATGGGAAGGGCACTCTGGAATTGGCATAAGAATATGATAGAGGCCATGGACCGGACGGGAATTGCAGCATTCCGGCAAATAGTTAAAACAATCCGGACAAGCTTTTGAACCCGCGGCCTCTCCCATGCCAAGGGAGTGATCTACCACTGATCTACCGGCCCAAAAAAGAAATTAATCATGAGGGTGATATGAAAGTCACCGAGTCCCCGCGGACAAGGATGGTCCCCACGCCTCTCTTGACCTCACCATTCACAATCTGCTCTGCTTTTTCAAGCACAAGGTTCATGTGGACATCGTAAGCTACCATGACTCCCCTGAACTCGTAGTTGCCTTTCATTCCTACAATCACGGTGTTGTTCAGGGAACCGTTCAATACATCAAATGGTCTTCTCTCTGGCATAAATTTTCACCTCAAAAAATAAAATCTCAAGTTATCTACCATCAAATTCTTTTTAAATCACTCGGTGTTCACGATTGTCTCAATCTTGCCCGGACCGCGGAAGATAAGCAGGCGGTCCGCGGTGTTCCGCAGTGCAGCGCTGAAAGCAATGTCTGTGGCAATTATGACCGTCCTCTTCCCGTGCTTTCTTGCCTTGACCAGCACCGGGCGGTAGTCGGTGTCCCTGGTCATCAGGGCAAGCATGTCAATCTTGGGGTCAAGCACGTATTCCATGCCTTCAATCGCCATGGTGACATCAACATCACCTGTGGTGGTGATGGTCTCAAATCCCTGGTTGACCATGGCCTCAATAAGCTTGTCCGATGCATACTGGTCAAGGTAAATCTTGGCGATCCGGATGTTTCCCATCTTGCTTAGCTCTTTTCTTACCTCCACCAGGTCTATGTTGAAAGCCTTCCTGAGAATGTTGGGCCCGTCTATGAGCAGTGCGATGTCGGGCTTTCCGACTCCCAGCAATTCCTTCCAGAACATGTTAAAACCTGAAAAACCTTTTTGCATTCTCTGTTGTCTGCCGGGCGACTTCATCAAAGCCAATCCCCTTGACTTCAGCTATGTAGGAGACCGCTTCCCTGACCGATTCAGGGGTCCTTCCGACATAAGGCGAGTCGCTCTCGACCAATAACCTATCCAGCATTATATTATTAATAACCTTCCGGCGCTGCTTGGAGTGCAGGTGGATTATTGAGATGTAGCCGCCATTCTCCACTATTCGGGCAGCCTGCCCGGCAGTTCCTGAAAAGAAATGCATGAGCACTTCTCTTCCACCCACCATCTCAATTATTTCATCTATTGCATTTTTCGGAACTTCATTTTCAGAAGGATTGTTCCGGGAATGGATTACCAGCGGAACATTCATCTCATCCGAGAGCTCAATCATCCTTTGGAAGACTATCTTCTGCTTTTTTACATCTCCGGCATTCTTTGCCCATTTGTAGTCCAGGCCGACCTCACCCACCGCATTGGGTCCGGCTTCACGGATGAATTCCACCCACCCCTCCAGCCCGGAGAGGTCTTCCCGGATGGCCTGCTGGGGGGCAATGCCAAGCGTAAACGGATATCCTTCTCTTTTGGCCAGCTCTGCTGCTTTCCTGTTGGAACCGTGTGAAAAACCGGCGACAACGGGCAGTATGTCATCCGGCACCTCATATTTCTTTATTTCAAACAGATGGCAATGGGAATCGACTAGCTGCATAATCCAGATTTAAAAACCCTAATGTTTTATAATTTATAGAATTCCGAATTGTGCCAAGGTGTACACATGGTAGAGAAAGTTTATGCCACAGCCAAGGAGCTTAAAGGAGGAAAGTACGTACTCATTGATGATGTGCCCTGCAGGATTGTCAACATCGAGTCTTCCAAACCAGGGAAGCATGGTTCTGCAAAGATGAGAATCACAGGCATAGGTGTCTTCAACGGACAAAAGAAAACTCTTCTCTCCCCCGGAGATGCTGATGTGGAGGTTCCCATTATAGAGAGGAAAACCGTGCAGATACTGTCTGTTTCAGGAAACAATGCCCAGGTTATGGACCAGAAAACATATGAAGTATATAACCTTGAGATTCCCGAGGAACTGGTTTCTGATGCCGCTGCCGGCAAGGAGGCGGACATCCTGGAGGCCATGGGAATGAAAAAGATGGAGAGGATTAAATGAACGTGGAAATCATTTCAAAGACAGAGAACGAAGTACTTGAAAGAAAAGAAGTAAATGCTGAGGTTGGATTTACGGGTCCTACCCCGTCAAGAAAAGAACTCAGGGACGCAGTGGCCGGAAAAATCGGAGCCAACCCGGAGCTTGTAATACTCAGGGACGTAAGAAATGCTTTTGGAAAGCAGGCAGTGAAGATTGTTGCGCATGCCTATTCAGACATGGAGAAGCTTAGGGCAACCGAGCCGGAGTACATGATGAAGCGCTACAAGGTCGGCGAGGAAGCCAAACCTGAGGAAAAGAAAGAGGAAAAGAAGAAAGAAGCCAAGGCAGAGGAAAAGCCTGAGGAAAAGAAGGAAGAAGCCAAGGCAGAGGAAAAGCCTGAGGAAAAGAAGGAAGAAGCCAAGGCAGAGGAAAAGCCCAAGGAAGAAGAAAAGAAAGAGTGATTATCATGGCTGAAGAAAAAAAGAAAGAGGAAGCCAAACCCAAAAAGAAGAAGGGCGGGCCCAAGGCCTACAAGCCCAGAAAGTTCTGCCCCAAGTGCGGGCCGGGCGTGGGCCTAGCCGAGCACAAAGACAGATACTCATGCGGAAAATGCGGCTATTTCGAGAAAAAATGAAGCTGTTTTTCAGCTTTCTTCTTTTTCTTTCTGCTGCCCTGTTCACCCTAGCCCTGTTCTGCGGCAGTTTTCAGGACATCTCCTGGTGCAAATTCATTACAGAAAATTACATCTATTTCGGGGCAGGCACAATCCATGTAGGACTTTTTTCGGCAGCAATGATTTTCCTCTGGAAAAAAGACCTGAAGACTACCTTGGATGGTCTTTCATTTCCGGGGGATGTCCTAAGGAATCTCGTCATGTCGGTCAACGGCTTTGTGCTGGTGATATGCACGCTATTGGTGCTGGGCATAGTTGCTGCACTGGTGGGCTTTGCCGACCAGTCGGCGGTTTATGAAAAGGTCGCTGAGCTTCCGGTGTACATACTTGCATTTGCAGTGGTTTTTGCACCGGTGTCAGAGGAGCTTTTCTTCCGCGCATTCCTGGTGGACAGGGTCGGAGTCGTACTCTCATCGCTGCTTTTCGGCCTTATGCATTTTGCTTACGGCTCGGCGGTGGAAATCATAGGCGCGGCCTTGATAGGGGTTGTCCTTGCTTTTATCTACAAGGCCTCCAAGAGCATAACTCCCTGCCTGGTGATACATCTTACTTATAACCTGATGTCAATCGCAGTAATGAGGCTGGTCCTATGATTGTCATGGGAATAGAAAGCACCGCCCATACCCTCTCCATCGGCATCTCCCGCAACGACGCCATCCTTTCCAATGTGATTGACATGTACAGGGGAGGCACTGAGGGCCTGATACCAAGAAAGATGGCCGACCACCATGCATTGGTTTTTGCTGATGTCTTTTCAAAAAGCCTTGAAAGTGCCGGCATAGCCATGGATGATGTTGACCTGATTGCCTTTTCCCAGGGCCCGGGCATAGGCTCTCCACTTTCGGTAGGAGTGAGCGGGGCCAAGTACCTTGCATTAAAACACAACAAAAAGCTGATGGGGGTCAACCACCCCTATGCCCACGTTAAGATAGGGGAGCATGCCTGCAGCATGAAAAATCAGCTTGTACTGTATCTTTCCGGAGGCAATTCCCAGCTTCTTGTGGAGCAGGAGGGGCACTACCATGTGCTTGGCGAGACCCTGGATATAGGGATAGGAAACCTGTTTGACAATTTTGCCAGGAGTTTAAGGCTCAAAGATGCTCATGGCTCCGAACTTGCAAAACTGGCTGAAGGCGGGAAATACGTGGAGCTTCCCTATTCGGTGAAGGGCATGAACCTGGTTTTCTCCGGGCTGCTTACCGCAGCGGAAAAACAGATTGGTAAGCATTCCGGAAAGGACCTGGCCTACTCCCTGATGGAGACTTCATTTGCAATGACCTGCGAAGTCACCGAGCGTGCCCTATTTCTTACAAAAAAGAAGAACCTCCTGGTCTGCGGCGGCGTTGCCCAGAACCGGAGGCTTCAGGAAATGCTGAAAATCATGTGCGAAGAGGACGGCGTCAGGTTCGGGGTTGCTCCGGATGAATACAACCGTGACAATGGTGCTATGATTGCCTATGCCGGCTATCTACTTTTCAAAAAATACGGCCCTATGCCTGTGGAAAAATGCATTCCGATACCCAATTACCGGGTTGACAGGATAAAGGATGTGCTGGGCTAATATTCCTCCAGCGTTTTCCCAAGGGCCCGGGCATTGCCCCAGTTGATTGCAAAGCTCTTGCTGTTTTCCTTGAAAAGCGCAAGGGGGATGAGCTTCCAGGGCTGCCTGCTCTTCCTCCAGCCGATTACGCAGTTGATGCCGCTGTTCTCCTCCCATCTTTTCAGGTTGGTGAACTGCTCCCGGTCAATGTTCAGGTTTTCCTTTTCCCAGGCCTTTGCCTCGATTCCCAGCTGTACCCCTCTCTTGAAGACAAGGATGTCGGGGCTCAGGGAGTTCACCCCGCTGCCGGCTGCCCTTATCACGCAGAATTCCCGGGATGAGAAATAGTCTATCAGTTCTCTTTCCGCCCGGGAGCCTTTGCGGTAGCAGCGCATGCAGCTATTTCCGATTTATTGTTTATAAGCCTACTCCATTTCCGGATAGTATTCTCCCCCGAAGTATCCCTCGTCGGGCAGCTCTCCGATGTCGGCAGGCTCAGGGTCGGATGGTGCAGGCTCTGCCCGGTTCAGCTCTTCCATGTACATCCGGTATTCCTCCGGCAGCTCACGCTCCTCTTCCGGTGCTTCAAATTCCGGAACAGGGCTGAAGAAATTGTACACGTCAAACATGAAATGGTAGGCTCCGAACCTGAAGCCGTCCACCAGCCCTACGCCCTCTATTGTTATCCATCCCTGGGAAAGCGCCTGCTGGACGCTCATTTCCCCTGATGCAACCAGCCCTATCGTTTCCTGGTCTGTATTTATCATCACTGTAGGCTCCGCCCCCACAAAGGAATCTGAGTAGGATTCAACCTCTCCGTCCCGGGTTGTTATTGCTGCGCTGTCCCCTTCCTCTGTTTCTATCTGTATCCTTTCATTTGCAAACAAGCCGCCGATTACCGGGGCAGCCGAAAGGTGGCCATCATAAAAACCTTCTCCCTGCTCGGGCAAAGATGCCACAATGTGGTCGCACTCCAGATTGCCCCTGATGTTCTCTGAATCATAGCATGTTTCCTCAACCGCAACTGTCTGTTTTATGCAGTCCCAGCACCCGGTCGGGTAATTGTAGTAGCAGCCGGAGCCTTCCCCGCATGCGGACTGGCAGTCCTCCTGGGATGAATATTCGCCATTTGCAGGTATGCAGGTTGGTCCGAAGCAGTTGCAGCACACCGGGCAGCAGGCCTGCCCCCTGCCGCAGCCGGTCGGCTCTGCCATGGGGTCGCAGCCCTCGTTGACATTTCCACCGTCCACCTTGCCGTTCCCGCAGCAGCAGCGTTTTGGGCAGGCATTTGCCCCGCAGATGTCATTGGCAATCTCGTCTATGTTTGCCTGGGTGGGGTCTGAATTGTTGCCGGCAGTTCTCGACATGATTCCCCCGTCACCGTCTTCAAGCCCCATCATGTGGCCTGCTTCATGGGCAAAATCATTGTAATGCTCCCCCTGGGGCTGGTTGGCATTCACCGGCCTGCTCATCAGGTCGGACCACCATCCTTTTTCACTGTTGCCTCCGTTGCCTGTGCTCACCCCGTACATGTAGCCCATGTAGATTTTTGCCCCCTGTATGTTGGGCTGGTTTCTTGGTGGATTGTCATATGTGCCGTCCGGCTTGAAAAAGTCGGTTACCATAATGCAGTGGTACCCTGCAGGGGGGTTGTTCTTGCAGTCTGCTGCAGTGGTAGTTTCCACCTCAAACGTCATTTTGCATTTGCAGTCTCCGGTGGTGCGGTGCCCGCCGGGGCCGTTCCATACAGATTCTATTTCATTTTCTGCATTGTTGATGTAAGTGTTGTTTGCTCCCTGGAATGCAATCTTCAGCTTGATTGTAATCTCACAGTCCTTCTTTTCGCAGGTTGTTTCGGCAAATGCAAAATTTGCAAGCAAAAAAAGCATCAGTAATCCAATAACCAGGCTTTTTCCGTAACAGGCCATAATCTAACTATCTGGGCATACCTTAAATTCCTTTTGGAAATGCCCTGGCTGCAAATTCCAGGGCCTCCAGAATATCATCATGCTCCAGGGGCTTCTCCAGAATCATTGTTGCGCCATGGCCTCCAAAGATTTCCTTTAGCTCATCTTTGCTTCTGGAGCTTGCAATGATTACCCCTGTTGCGGGGTCGGTTTTTCTTATCTCCTGAAGCATCTGCAGCCCGTCCATCTCCGGCATCTGGTAATCGCTGATTACCAGGTCTATTCCCCCTTTCCGGAAGGCCTCCAAGCCCTTTCGTCCGTTTTCCGCGGTGCTGGTTCGGTGCCCCCTGCTGTCAAGTATCATGGTAAGCAGCCTCAGCATAGCCGGGTTGTCGTCTACCACCAGTATGCTGAGGGATTTCTTTACCGGTTCAGTTCTGGGCTCACCCCACTCTTCCATTCGCTCCGGCCTTTCCGCCGCCTGCTTCGGTTTTTTCAGAACTACCATCTGTCCCACCTAATCATCAAGAATCCTGGATAAAGGCTCAATTATAAACGGCTTTTCTATGATTGCGTCAACACCAAGGTCCTGCAGTTTCTTTTTCTCCTCCGGGTCAACGCCGCTGGTCAGCAACACCATCTTTGCTTTGGAACTGAGCTTTCTGATTTCGGCCATAAGCTGCAGGCCGTTCATCGGGCTGAGCTGGAATCCGCTGAGAACCAGGTCTGCCCCCCCTGTCCGGAATTTTTCAAGTGCATCCCCGGAATCCTTTGCAATCACCGCATCCATGCCCTTTTTTTCCGCAAAAAGTGAAAGAAGCCGGGAAAGCTCCGGGTCGCGTTCCACTATCAATACTCTCTTCTGGAGCCGGTCCGGAGGTTTGGGTTCCTTTTTTGGGAACCCCGGAGGTATGCCTTCTGCTCTGTCTTTCTTTTTTCTCATCATGCAATCACCCCGGCATGTCGCCACTGAACCAGGCTAGCTCTCCTGTATCAGGCCAGACAGGGCATTCCTTATTTCCTGGTGGGAATCTCCCTTTTCAATAACCCTGTCTGCACCTTCTGAAATCAGCAATTCCTTCATCATGCTGTTAACCCCCCCCGAATGTATTATAACCACTGAATCAGGGGCTTCCTTCTTGATTTGTTTTAACAGGTCAAAGCCGTCCATGACCGGCATGTTAAGGTCGGTAATCACTATATCGGCAGGAGATTTCCTGTAAAGCTCCAGGGCCTCAAGTCCGTTTCCGGCACTTTCGAATGCGATTCCCAAAGGCCCAAGCAGCCTTTGGATGCTTTTTATTATGTTTGGCTCGTCATCCACCACCAGCACCGTTGCCATTCTGCCGCTTTGCCGTGGAGCCTTCCCGAACTCTTTTCCCCGGGAGGATTCTTTTTTCGCCGGCACTGTGCCTGGACATTTCATAACTGCCATGAGAATCATATAATTGTTCTACCACATAACTTATAAAACTATAACTCTTTTAGGCTGGCCTAGATAATTCCAAAAGTGAAACCCATAGTTCTTCTCTCTCCTGATTATGCTGTGGCGTAAAGATGCTTGAAAAGCTTTACCCCAAACATAAAGAGGAGGTTGCACTGCTCCTTTCCCAATACCTGGAAAACGGCTATAAGGCGGAAATCAAGGGCGATGGGCTCTTTGCCATGAAGTCAGACGGGGAATTCGCAGGCACCATTTCCCCGGCCACCGATGTCAGCAATGTCGCGGAAATCCGGGACATGGTGGTAACGGCGGAACACCGGAGCCAGGGCATCGGTTCGGACATGCTGCGGGAGCTTGTCCTGATGGCAAGGCAGAGAAATATCAGAAAGCTCTTCGCGCTGGCGTTTCCCGAGTTTGAAGGCCTTTATGCAGGCCAGGGCTTTGAAAAAGAGGGAACATTGAAAAGCAACTATGCCGAAGGAGAGGGCCTTCCGGTAATGGGCCTGTCCCTTTAAATCTCCGGGGCCTCCATCATTGCCCGGACCAGGCTTTTGGCAGCTTCATGGAGGTTCAGCTCCCCGCCTTTGAGATACATTCCCCTTCTGACGGCGATTGCATTCAGCACATCCTCTGAATCCTCTGCATCACCAAGCTCAATGTCAAACCGTTTCTCAGCCCATTTCTTCAATTCAGGCCTTTTCAGTATCTTTTCCGCAAAATCAAATGCATACCGCTCTGCATCCTTTTCAACGTTAATTGCGCCTTTTCTGGCAAGCTCCTTTTTTGCCTCATTTTCAGGAAAGATTCCCCGGTAGTCTGTGGCTTTCAGGTCCTCGTTTATTCTAATCCACTGGACGTTCCTGGTGGTTCCTGCTATGCTGGATGCCTTTGCCGCCTTTCTTCCGGCCAGCATATTAATCAGGGTGCTCTTGCCCACATTGGGATACCCGATGAAAAGCGCTTTGGCCGGCCGGGATGAAGTTCTTTCCAGAATTGTGTTTATCAGCACTCTTCTCTCCTTTTCATTTCTTTCCCTGGCACTTACCAGCAGGCCTTTTTTCGGCACCTTCGGGCAGTTCCCTTCTTCCAGCAGGTCCCTTTTGTTTGCCACCAGCACCAGCTTTCTTGTGCCTGCCATTTTTTCCGCGGCAGGGATTCTGGTGCCTTCAATGTCCCTTGCGTCCGCCACCTCAACAACCACATCCGACTTCCGGATTAGCTTCTTGAGGGCTGCCCATCTGTCCATGAAAGGATTCTGTTGGTTAGTTTAATAATCCTTGTCTGATAATGCCTCCCATGCTTGAGCACACCTTTATCCATCTTCCTAATTTCGGCCCCAGCAGGGAGAGAAAGCTGTGGTCCAGGGGTGTGCACACCTGGGATGATTTCCTTGAGCACTATGGCAGCTCCCCGTTCCACCGCGACTGGTGCAGGAGGATTGCAGGCTCCAGGCAGGCCCTGAAAGAAAGAGACGCCCCCTATTTTTCAAGAAGCCTGCCCAGGGACGAGATGTGGAGGTGTTTTTCCCATTTCAGGAAGGCGGCATACCTTGACATCGAGACCACCGGCCTGTCCGCAGAGCAGAATCACCTTACCGTTATTGGCGTCTATGACGGAAAAAAGACAAGGAGCTATGTGCAGGGACAGAACCTTGAAGATTTCAAAAAAGACATCCGGAAATTTGACACTGTGGTTACATTCAACGGAAGCATGTTCGACATACCATTCATCAGAAAGCACATGAATTTTTCCGGGCTCCCACCTGTCCATATAGACCTGAGGTTTCTGCTTGCCTCCCTTGGGATAGGGGGCGGCCTGAAGAAGATTGAAAAGAAATTCGGCTTTGCAAGGGAAGATGACCTGGACGGCCTTACCGGCTATGATGCCGTGCTTTTGTGGAAGGCCTACAAAAAACAGAATGACAGGGATGCGCTGGACAAGCTGGTGCGCTACAATGCTGCCGACGTTTCAAATCTCAAGAAGCTGATGGAGTATGCATATAAAGAAAAAAGGCACTACAGCGGCATTGACAAATTGAAAATAGATTAGCCGCCGCTGTCGGAATCACCATCGGCGTCCGTGTCTGCGTCTCCGCTGTGGACTCCTGCGTCAAGGTCCAGGCCATCAACTGGGCAGTCCGGCCTGACCGTTACCCTGACCAGGATGCCGGCGCCGTCGTACTCAACCGAATCCACGGTAACGCCAAATGACTCATTGTAAACAGTTAGCGTAGTTTCTTCTCCCGGAAGGAAGCCGTCTTCTGCACTGTCTCCGCACGCCTCAAGGTCAAGCACCACTGATTTGGTGTTTCCCTCATCATTCACTTCCCTGAGTGTAAGCACTGCGTTTTCCACGTTTGCCTGGTTGGAGCCGGCAAGAGAATCCGCCTCTCTCAAGACAACAGAAGTGCTTTCCTGGCAGTCTTCGGTTAGTGGATAGCAGAAGTTAGAGCCACCGTCGCTTGAATCAGGGTCATAAGGAATGTTGTTTATTGTTACCTCCGGAGTGCAACCCAGCACGGTAGTTATTGCGGCCGCAGCTGCAACTGTTCCTGCTTTTTCGCCAAGCCGGCCGAGCATTCCCTTCGTTCTGGAAAAAACATTCCTCTTATTTGATTTCTTTCCGTCGTCCCCGACGGGTTCCCTCCTGTTTTTCATGGTTTTTGCATCCACATTTCCCACCTTGTAAATAGTTTCTAATTCTATAATGATGTGAAGAAAGCTTTTAAATGGTTCTTGTTGGGACTCTGTGTTCTTTGTCTGTTGTTTGGCGTCTGGTTTTAATAATTGTATATGTGAAATAGGGGCATGAGAGGCGTACTATTGTTGTTAGTTGTATCAGGACTATTGATTTCAGGATGTATTTCTGAGGAAACCGAAAACAATGTTACCAACATTACCAATATCACTAACATTACTGACAACCAGACCGAAGACAATGAATCTGAGGTTGAATGCGGGGGACCGGTCTGCGGAGGAGACGGAAATACCTACGAGACCGACTGCGAGGCGATTGATGCGGGGGTTGCGGTTCTTCACTATGGGCCATGTGAAGTGGAGCAGCCCTGCGTGGAAACAGACAACGGCATTGAGCTTGAGGTCCGGGGAACAGTATCCAAAGGAAATGAAAGCAACACCGACTACTGCGTGGACAGCCGGCAGCTGGTTGAATATGCCTGCCTGGACAATGACATGGAAATGGCAACATTTTCGTGCGGAGAGGACAGGGAATGCGTTGACGGTGCGTGCGTGGAGGCGGAGGAGCCGGAGCCCCCTCCTGCCGGATGCGCCGGACCTACCGAGGCAGGCATCTACTCAAGGAATTCGGTCATTTACAACGGCTCCACTTACCAGGATGTGTGCATAGAGGCGGACGTGGTGAAGGATTACTACTGCCGGGACAACAAGCTGGAATCAGTAAATACCCAGTGCCCTGTGAAATACGGCTGCACTGAAGGAAAATGCGTTGAGCTGACCTATGAATGCACTGACGGGGACAACGGCACCTATATCTTTGACAGGGAAAGGGTGGTCGGAACCCGGGGGCATGTTGCAATCTTTGACCACTGGGACGAGTGTGTGGACGGCGGAATGGTCAAGGAGTATTTCTGCCGGGAGAACAACACCGCCGCCTTCCAGGAGATAGAATGCGGAAGCGGATACAAGTGCGTGAACGGCCGGTGTGTGGAAAGCGAATGCAGCGAGACAGACGGGGGCCTTGACTATTTCAAGGGAGGAATAACCAAAGTGGAAGGCCGTGACCGTGAGTATGAGGACAAGTGCTTTACCGACTATGAAATCAGGGAGTACTACTGCTATGGGGATGATGTGGAATACAAGGAAACCAAGTGCCCCAAAGGATACATCTGCCTTGACTACAGGTGCGTTGAAGGAAGCATCTCCTAGAGTCAGTTTTATAAATATCATGCCAGTATTCCTCCCGGTGCTGGCATGAAGAAACTTTTTCTTTTTGTACTGCTTTTTACATGTGCTGGATTCAGCGGATACACTGAAATTACTGAAGCGGCAAGCCTGGAGTGGTCTGACAACGGCTTCCAGGCAGTGGATATTGCTGCAGGCAATATTGATGACGACCCCAGGCTTGAGGTCGCAGTCCTGGGGACTGCCGGCACGGGCTGGGAAGAGCTGGGTTTGGCAGTGTTTGAGCTTGATTCCGGAACATTCACCCTTGAAGACAAGCTTTATCTCTCTCCTTCCGTGCCCTCAGGTGCCATGCATCCTACTTCTGTGCTTCTCTGCGATGTAGACGGGGACGGAAGCAGGGACGTTGTGGCCGGGGGCTACGAATCAAAGGTAGGGATACCGGAAGGATTTGTCCGTACCTATGAGTTCGACGGCTCGCTTTCTCCACAATATGATTACACCATGACCTGGGTGAAGATTGAAGCTCTGGGAGCAAAGCAGTCCGGAGGCAAATGCAATATCAATGCAGCCGGTACAAGGGCCCCTCCCGGAAGCCAGCATGAATATGTTGCCGCACTGAATACCGATTCCGGCACCCTTGACATGTACTACAATTCCACCAAGACCTGGCTTTCCGAGTCAGGTGCATATGGTGTGGATTTCTTCAGCAACGGAAGCATTGTGACTGCAGGCACGGCTGCAGCCGGCTGGCTGGGGATGCCCCATGTGTCCGTTACGGTTAATCCCGGCAACCTTTCCGGCAAGTTCGGCTCCACCACAGCCACCAAGTCTGCGACTTCCCTTGCAATTGGGGATGTGGATGGCGATGGCACAGAAGAGATAATTGCGGGCGTTGACTACAGCAGCATGCTTCCTTCCAACACCGGCCAGATTCTTCTGCTTGATGATGAGCTCAATGAGCTTGACTGGGCATCGGTTTCTTCCGGCCTGGCCAGCACCTACATGAATGCTATTGATGCCTGCGACATTGATGCAGACGGCTACAATGAGATTCTGGCCGCGGTGGATGTTGCTGCATCTGCTGACTATGGTGCTCTCAAGTCCTACAATTACCTTGGCAGCCTTGCAGAAACATCGGAGTACAATGTTACTGTTTCAGGAAAAGAAGCCAGCCTGGCAGCGGTGCAATGCACCAATGCTGACATGGATTCAAGGGGAGAGGTGGCCGGCGTCGCCAACATTGTGGACAGCATGTCCGGCGAATACAGCATAAAGCTTCTGGTGATGGAATCGCCCCCGGTTGTCCCGGAGATTGCTGTTCTGAATCCTTCCCCGGGAGAACGTCTCAGCGGCATGCTGACCGCAGCAATCAATGTTACTGATGATTCGCCCCCCTCCGACCTGAACGTGCAGTGGAGGGTTTTCTCAGCAAACCTGACCAGCTACCTTACTGCAATGAACAATACCGGATATATTTATCATGCGGGAAGGAATCTTTCCGGGTATTCAGACGGGCAGTACACCATCCAGTTCAAGGCAACCGACCCCGAAGGCAATGAGGCAGTGGAAGAGCTTGACTTCTATGTGGACAATTCAGCACTGGCTGTGGGCCTTTTCTCTCCTCCGGAAGGCTCGGTCGTAAAGCCAGGCACCGGGCTTGCATTCTCTGCATCCCGCCCTCTTTCCAGCTTTATCTATTCAGCCGGCTATGGGGCAGCCAACAATACCCTTGCGGCTCCCTATGTCATCAATACCTCCGGATGGGAGGATGGAACGAAAAAAATCCAGGTGTGGGCCGAGAGCCCGGGCGGAAAGCATTTCCATGATGCCTTCACTGTGATATTGGACGGCACATCCCCTGAGATAAAGCTGCTGAGCCCCATGGAAGAAACCATTGAGCCGGGTGATGAAGTAGTGCTCTCAGTAAAGGACTACCAGCTGAGCAGGCTGGTGGTGGAGGTCAATTCCGTGCAGGCAGACTATCTTGGAACCCCGATGCCCTTTGTGATAGATACTACTTCGTGGGATGAAGGAAGCAACACAGTGAAGGTCATTGCCGAGGATGCTGCCGGAAACCCCCCTTCGGTTGAAACATTTGCATTTGAGTTTGCTGCTTTTGGAGTTCCTTTGGAAAACGCAACCAATGCCACTACCATGGAAGAGGCAGCAGAGCTTATTGATGCTGTGGAGCAGGAAATTGCTGATGCCAAAGACAGCGGGGCGGACGCCGGGCTTGCGGAAAAGATACTGGAAGAGGCAAAAAGGCTTCTTTCCCTGGGGAAATACCAGAAGGCAAAGGATGCTGCGGTTGATGCAAGGCACAATATTCCTTCTGCACCCGGGCAGCCGCCTCTGCCCCCGGAGCAGCCTCTGCCCAGGCCGTCCGGGCAGCCCCCTGCAGAGCAGCCGGCACCGGAACCCCCTGAAGAGCAGGATTACACCTGGCTGCTTTGGGCAGCAGGAATCCTTGCTGTGATTGCAGCGGGCTCTTACCTTCTGGGAAAACGCATGGAAGATGTTCCTTCTCCTGAGGAGATGGACGAGGAGGCTTTTCCTGAAGAAAAAACCAAAAAGCCTTCAAAGCCGAAGAAGAAGCCCAGGAAAAAGAAGCAAAAGAAAAAGTGATTTTTTTCTTTTTTCATTCTCTGGCCCCCAGCCATAGCATTTATAATCATATTAGGGCATATATTATAACACATGTCAAAGGAAACAGAGAAAGCCCTCAGGGAAATCCTTGGAGAAGGATTTGATGGGCTCAATGAAAACCTAAGGGCAAGGATGCTTGGATGCAGGCCGGAAACCATTGGAAAATCCCATGAAAAACTGATTGAACTTGGCCTCAAACCGGAAAAGATAGCAAGCCAGGCAGCACTCCTGGGCAATAACCCGGAAACCATCCGGAGAAACGCAGAAGCACTCCAGGACCTGGGCCTCACCGAACAAAAGATAGCAAGCCAGGCACACCTCCTGGGCATGAACCCGGAAACCATCCGGAGAAACGCAGAAGCACTGCAGGACCTTGGCC
>WJIU01000038.1 GCA_014730115.1 Microcaldota archaeon | reverse complement strand
TGTCGGCGGTGTGACTGTCAAGGTGCTGGAAATCACCGAAGATGTGGGAGAGTGCAGCGCAGAGGGCGGTGCAGTATCCTGCGTTGCCGACATGTCCGGCGTTTCTGCCGTGATTATGCCAGACAACGCAGCTTCGGTTGAGGCAGCAGTGCCTTACTCCGGCAGCTACGACAACCTTGTCATTCTTGACGAGGACGCAGTTGGTGTCAACACCCTGGTTTCAGTTGGTGGGGATGCCGTCAACACTGTGACTGCCGAGCTGCTGCAGGACTCTGCAGTTGACTGGACCGCGGAAAGAAAGGTTGTAAGAGAGGTCGTCCAGGGATCCAAGATTGTGGTCGCTGGAAGGGAATCAGAAGACACTCTTGAAGCAGCCAATGACTTCGTGAGCCAGCTCGAGGTTGTCTGAACCTCTTTTCTTTTTTCTTTCTATTTTTAATCTTTTCTCAACTAATTCTCCCCTATGGCCGGTCAATTCCTAGTCCAGGTTCAGGGTTTCAACGACACTGCTGCCAGGCAGCAGATGAGGGCCCCGGTTGTGCCAACCCGCAGCCGGGAGGATGTAAGGAGCGTTACGCTTACAGTGCCTCTTGCCGAGAACAGGAGGGGCAGGGGCGTTTATCTTGTTATGCAGCTTCCCAGGGAGGAAGTCCGCAGGCTTATGGAAAGGGCCAGGTCGCTTCCCGAGGCTGAGCGCCAGGGATTTATCCGGAACTGGCTACAGAGAAACCAGGAGGCCGCGGTGAGCAGATACCTTGAGGCAAGGGGAGGCGGAAGGCCGCCCAGGCAGTTCAGGGTTGACACGGTTCCTGTTCCTGCTGCAGAGCCTTCTGCAAGGGAGGCTGTGCCCAGAAGGGCGGAAGGCCCGGCGCGGCCCAGGGTAAGGGAGCGCGCCCCTGAACCCGAGCCCGTAGAACTGGACCAGCTGGTCATAAGAAGAAGAACGGCGGAGGTAGAAACCCCTGAAATCCAGGAAACCCCCATTCCCCCGCAGTTCCGGGCAAGAAGGACCGAGGGCAGGGGAACACGCGAGTCGCCCCTTGTTGTTGAGATTCCCATACCAGCAGGAAACCGGGCCGGGGAACCCATTCATGAAACATCCGGGCCTATCATATACACCCTTCCCAACGGGAGGACCAACAGGCTGCAGATAACCGCACGTTTTGTGGGTGCAGAGCCCCTTTCCGGGGAACAGACAACCAGCCGGAGGCAGCTTGCCCAGCAGCTTGAGATGCGGATTGTCTCCGGCCTGAGAAGGTATCTCCGGGAGGAGGAAAACATGGGCCAGAGGGATGTGAGGAACATCACCGGCGGCATGCGCAGGAACCTCAGGCAGATTGCAAGAAGGATGGTGGACTCTGCCGCAGGGGCCGAAGATGAGATTTCAGAGTACGCCCCGCGCTGACCTGTGTTGAAAATAGAGTTTTTAAGCATTTTCTGATATTGCAATATACGGATTATTATGAGACTTGCTTTTCGCAGACATGCTGAAAGGAAAAACCTGCTGAGGGGAATCCGGGCCCCTGTTGCTGCCGCGGCATTCGCTGCGACACTGCTGTTTTCCGGCATCTCCGGAGCCCAGGAGACCTGCACACTGAAAAAGGTGGCTGGTCCGGCAGAAACCCTTTCCAGGGTTTATCATACTGGAAAACGGGTTGATTCACTGACCGTGCGGGTGCCGGCCATGGAAAAAGGCCACCACCTGGAGCTCAGCATGCCCGGGTCCTATTCCAGAAAGCTGGCGGAAAAGGCTGCCAAAGGCGATGCCCGGGAAAAGGTAAGGGATGCAGTGCTTGCAAACCTGGATGCGGGCCTGAAAAGGCTGAAGTCAAGCAGCATCAGCTTCAAGTGCGCGCCGATTGCCGAGCCCCCTTCCAGTGAGGTAAAAACCGTCCCTGTGCCGGAAAAACAGCCTGAAAAGAAGGGCGAAAAGCTGATTATCAGGAGGCGCAGGACTATCGGCTCTGCAGGCAAGGCCGCACCGCTTGCAGTCAGGGATGCCGGCGGAAAAGGGACAAGGGAAGACCCGTTTGCAATAACCATTTCAGTTCCGGCAAAAGGGGAAGCAGGGAAGGTCATCTACCACCGCGACGACTCCCCGTATTTCATTTCCCTGGGGGAAAGCAGCGTCCATTTCACCTTCCGTTTTGTCGGGGTTAAATCCGAGGCTGCGGTTACTTCCCGCAGGCGCCTGTCGCGCAGAATCGCCGGAGAGATGGCAGACCGGCTCAACCGGGAGGCAAGAAAAAAAGGTTCTGGGGTTGCATTTACTGCATCCGACCTGTCCACCCCTGCAAACAAGATTGTGGATGAAGCAGCCGGGGAAAGGGCTGCAATCCGGGCCTATGCTCCCGAGTGATTTTTTAATCTTCTTTTGGAATTCAGATGATGGGAATTTGCTCGCGTTGCGGAAGAAAGACCGAAACCGAATACGGTGCTGATGGCCTGCCTTACTGCAACGCATGTTCCTTCTACGGCCTTAACAGGCAGTGCTGGAAATGCAGGATGTACGTGCCGGCCTCGGAAGTTCAGCAGTACAGGGGCCAGTGGGTCTGCCCGGTCTGCATCAGCCAGCTGAGAAGCGAGGAAACGCGTGCCAAGGAACACAAGCCCGAGAAGCACCCGCTCCGGCCCCTTGCCTATCCCGAAACCTGCGAGCGCTGCGGAAAGGAAACTGAGGTTCTGTACTACTGGAACGGCAAGTTTCTGTGCCGGAGCTGCCTGGAGGATGAGCAGGGCAGCTGGGGCCTTGTGACCAGGGGGCCTTCCGGAGCAGGGCAGGCAATAAGCCTCACTCCGGTAATGGAGAAAAAGGAGGAGTCCTTCATTGAGCATCTTATCGGCGAATTCCTTGCATGGCTGGGCCTGAGGAGGAAGAGGAAAAAAGCTCCCAGGATTGTTGCGGTGCACCCCCAGACGCCTCTGGACCGCGCCAGGCCGATGGAAGAGGACCCGATGCACCGGGGCGAGATGGAGGAAAAGGCTCCCCAGTCTGAGGGGCTGATAAAAAAAGTCAGGAAAAAGAAAAAGCGCAAAAAAAAGTCCGGCCGCGAGGGCAAGGACGTCAGCTTTCCGGAATATGAAAAGAAAAAGAAAAAGGGCAAGAAAAAGAATGACGACGAGGGCAATCCGTTTTCCCGGTTCAAGGACAAGAAGAAATAAAAACCAAACGTGCATTACTTCTAATGGGAGGGTAGATGCTGAATTATTCTGTTCTCAGGGACATCCAGAAAAAGGAGATGGAATCATCCGCAATAGTCAGCCTGCCCGATGACTTTTACCAGAAGGTCTCCGAGCTTCTTTCCAAAAAAAAGGAGGAGGCGTTTTCCTCCAAGTCAATCCTTGCCATAAGGGAATACGAGAATATAAAGAAGATAGTGATGTCCATCTCGGCAAAGAGGGAGGAAAAGATAGTGCTCATGGCGGTCCGGGAGGAGGGAGCCTCCGGCGGGCTGACCTCGGAAGAAAAGGAAATGTTAAAAGCATTGTCTTCGATAATTCTAGACTCACGCGAGAAAGTGAAGAACATCTGGAGCAGTGAAAAGCCTGCCCCGGCAGAATCCTCTTCGACGCGTGTCAGGATTTTAAAGGATGTGGCCCGGTACCGGGGCGTGGATGACACACTGTACGGCCCCTTCAAGCAGGGCGAAGAGCAAAGCCTCCCCCAGCAGGAAGCGGAATGGCTCCTGAAGTCTGGGATGGCAGAATCATTGGGTGAATGAAATGAAGTTACCAAAGGAAATGAATGCATACTGTCCTTACTGCAATTCCCATCAGAAACACAGGCTTAAGGCTGCCAGCAAGGGCAGGCCGAGAACGCTTGCCGCAGGCAACCGCGCCCATGAAAGGAGCCTGAAGGGCCACGGCAGCAAGAGGGCGGGAGAAAAGACCGTCAGGAAACAGGGAAAGCGCCAGAAGATTGTAATGACATGCCAGAACTGCAAGAAAAAGCAGGAGCGCGTTATTAATGGAAGGACAACCAAAAAGATAGAGTTCCAGGCATGAGGTGAAAACAATGGGCGAAGGAAAATTTGTCAAGGTAAAATGCGAATGCGGAAATGAGCAGAATCTTTTCAGCCATACCACCACTGAAATCCGCTGCAGCTCCTGCAGCGAGCCGCTTGCACATCCCACCGGTGGCAGGGCAGTGATTCACGGGGAAATTGTGGAGGAGCTCGGGTGATTGGATAGAGCTTCCGGATAAAGATGAGCTGATTATTGCCGTAGTCAAGAAGATTATGCCATACGGCGCATTCTGCAACCTTCCCGAATACGGAAACATGGAGGCATTCCTGCATATCTCCGAGATTGCCCCCAGGTGGATAAAAAACATCCATGAATTTATTTCCGAGGGCCAGAGGCACGTGGTCAAGGTAGTCCATGTGGACACCGAGAAGAACCAGGTTGATGTCTCGATAAAAAGGGTCAACGATGAAGAGAAGAAAAGAAAGCTGGAGCTTGTCCAGAATGAGAAAAGAGGGGCAAAGCTCCTGGAGCTTTCCCTGAGTACTGCCAAGGTCAAGCTCACACCCGAAAAGGCCCGGCAGGAAATAGAGTCCCAGTATGAGGATGTTTTCAGCTGCTTCAAGGCGGCAAGCCTGGAAGGGGAGCCTGCCCTCAAGAAGCTCGACCTTCCCAAGATGCTCAAGGCAAAGATTGCGGAGATTGCCAAGAAGAACATTAAGAAGCCGGTAGTGGAGGTGGATACCACTGCCTCACTGGTGTGCTTTGGCGAAAACGGGGTGGAAGACATCAAAAAGGTGCTTTCCGCCGGCAGAGACGTGACCATAAACTATTTGGGCGCGCCGAACTACAAAATCTCCCTAACTGCTTCTGATTACAAGACCGGAGAGAAAAAGCTCCAGAAGGCGTTGGAAGAAATAAAAGCTTTGGCACAGAAAAACAACTGTGAGTTCAGCTACGAGAGTAGGTAGAGATGAAGAAGATGCGCTTCTGCGAATCCTGCAGCAGCTATACCCTGCTTTCAGAGCACTGCGGAAAACTGACTATTTCTGCACATCCCCCGAAATTCAAGCCGGCAGACCCCTACGGGAAATACCGGCGCCGGCTGAAATATGGTGTTTAGATGGAAGAAACCCAGATTATTGAGAAAAAAAAGATTGGCAAGCTGAAAAATGCAGTTGTGGTAACCGGCCTCCCCGGAATCGGCCTTATCGGCCAGGTGGTGGGAAGGTACATGGTGGATGAGCTGAAAGCCAAGAAAGTGGCCAGTGTAATCTCCCCCCATTTCCCGCACCAGGTATTCATGACCAAGAAGGGCGGTGTAAGAATAATCAAGAACAGCATATACCACTACAAGGGCAAGAAAAGGGACATCCTGTTCCTTCTGGGAGACATCCAGGCCATAAGCTCGGTGGGCCAGTACGAGGTTGCCGGAAAGCTCCTGGACTACTTCAAAAACGCCGGGGCCAAGGAAATAATCACGGTTGGCGGCTACAGCACCGGCAAGATTGTTGCAGAGAAAAAGAGGAGGGTGTTTGCAGTTGCGACTTCCGACAAGCTCCGCAAGACCCTGAAGAAGCTCGGGGCTGTATTCGGCGAGGCACGCGGCTCGATAGTAGGGGCCGCAGGGCTGTTCCCGGTACTGGGCAAAATCAAGGGCCTGGACGGCTCCTGCCTGATGGGAGAGACCCACGGAAGCTACGTGGATGCCCCGGCAGCCAAGCAGATTGTGCAGATTCTTGCAAAGTATCTTGGTCTGAAGATAAACCTGGAAAAGCTGGACAAAAGGGCGAAGGAAAGCCAGAAAATCCTGAAAAAGGTCCAGGAAGAGATAAAGAAGACCATGGAAGCCGAGACCCAGGAAAAAACGAAAGACGTTTCCTATATACGCTAATTTTTTATTTTATCCCCCTTATATTTTATGCATCATGGGGGATGAATGATGCTGAGCATGGAATATCTTGCGCTTTCTTTGGTGTCGCTGTGCCTGCTGTCGGTTTCCGTCCTGGCGCTTCTGAGTGTAAAGGGTTTTACAGAGGAGATGCATAAGGGACTTGTTTTCAGGCAGTCAGTAATAGCGCTGGGCAATGCAATGGACGAGGTTTGCGCACTGGGCAGCGGCAATTCAAGGTGCATGGAAATTAAAAGCAGGATTTATGCCGGATATGAATACACTGGAGAGCATTGTGCAGTTTTCAGCAGCCAGGGGCATGCCGGGAAAAGGCAGCTGAACTGCGAGCTGGATGCAGGCAGGGAATACCGCGGCATGGTGTGCCTGGAAAACAAAGGCGGAGTCCTGGTTCTCAGAGAACAGTGAGCTTGCCGAATTTCCCGAGAGTGAGCTGGGGCGCTCCCTGCCACTCACC